>CAISJZ010000455.1 GCA_903885755.1 uncultured Hyphomicrobiales bacterium
CCGTCATGCTCGGCTAGGGAGTGCCGGTGGGCCGAAGCCACAGGAGCAGGTGGTGAAGGCTGGCGGTCGAGAGACCCGTGTTCCACGCGTTGGGCACTGTGCCGCAGACTGACGAATTACAGAACGATTTCAATCACATACAAATTCGACGTTTCATTCTCCGTGGTGCGCCAATTTTTTCAAGCAGTTAGCGATCAAGTCATCGGGCGCTGCTTCCCAGCGTTCCCGTTTGGGAAGCGTATGGGAAGCGGCACCCTCTCGCCTGTCAGGTCCCGGTCACGCGCGCCAGCAGATTGCGAACCGTCGAGTCGTACCATGCGCCCCCGCGCGCCGTGTGGATGCCACGAGCGTTGAGGGCGGCGGCAACGGCGCGAGGCGTCGTCGCGCCGGCCGCCTGAATCTGACGCACGATGGGCAGCACATTGGCCGCGAAGGCTTCGGCCTCGGCGCGTTGCGAGGCCGCGCCCTTGGCTCCCGCCTGGGCGAGGTTCGTAGGGTTGCCCAGCTTCACGCCTTGGGCCTTGCGGGCGGCCAGCGCGAGGCGGGTGCGATCCGCGATCAGGTTCCGCTCTTTCTCGGCGAGGGCCGCGTACAGATGCAGCATGAACGGGTCCGCGTCCGCGCCCAGCTCCGCCACGATGAAGGGGACGCGGCGGGCCATTAGATCGGAGATGAAAGCCACGTCGCGCGACAGGCGGTCCAGCTTGGCCACCACAACCGACGCCTTGGCCTTCTTCGCCATCGCCAGAGCGGCGGCGAGTTTCGGGCGGCGGTCGAGCGCGTCGGCGCCCTTGCCTGTCTCGACCTCGACAAACTCGGCGAGGGTTTCGCAGCCCTCGGCTTCGGCGAAACGGGCCAGGGCCGCGCGTTGCGCCTCAATGCCCAGGCCGGACCTGCCTTGGCCTGCCGTTGAAACCCGAATGTAAGTGACAACCTGCGTCATTCGTCCGCTCCGCGTCTATGAGCAAACTACTAACGAACATATGCAGTTTGAGCAAGGGAGGATTTGTGACCCTTTGGCCTATTGCGGCAGAGCCTGACGGCGGACGCAAAGCGGCGCCGGTTGAGCTTCCGGCCGCCAGGCCCTAACGTCGCCATGGGGCCGGCTCTCAGGCCGCCCTGGGGCGTGGAAACCCCTCACAAGGCGGCGCGAGTGCAGCCGTCACCAGCACTCCTCGACCATGCGGTCGGGGAGGCGTCAGTGTATGTCCAGGGCGAAAGCCTAAAGACTGGCGCGGCTCTCCTTGTGAGGCTTTCCAACTCCCCGGCTACGGATCGGGGGGAAAACCTATGAGGAATGTTGCTTTAGCCGTCGCCATGGCGATTGGACTCTCTGGATGCGCGACAACCTACAGCGCAAATCCTTCGGTCGGTAATTCTCAATCAATAAACTACAACAAAGGGATCGCTAGGATTGAATCCAATAAGCAGAATAGCTTTGCTAGGCTGTCGTATGTCGGATCATATAAAGATCGGATAACGTTTGGACTTCGCGTTATATATCAAGGAACTGTACTACAAAATGTCGGAACGGAAAATATAACTGTAACCGATTCCGCCGGAGCCTCCATGAAAGTGTATTCGGCGGGTGAGCTTATTCATGAAGCAAATGCCCAAGCTAGCAGAAGAAAATTATTGACCGCAGTTGTAGCGATCACTGGTGTTGTTGCTTCTGTAGCGGCCTCTGAGGAAACAACGACCGGTACAGTAAACACCCCCAACGGACCAGTTTCATATAGTCAGAGAACTGAAAATCCCGCCGTGGCGCTTGCTGGGTCTGCTGCTTCGGTGGGGGCAGGAGCGGCTGGATTCAGCGCTATCAATCAATCGAGAGACAGCCAAATATCGAATATAGGTTCAAAATATTTCAGTACCAGCACACTGAAAAACGGAGACAACGCAGTGGGTCTCTTTGAGGTGGCGCTTCCAAGACAGAATAAATTTCCTCAAGAAATTAGCGTTGTCGTCCGCGTTGGAACCGATACACACGAATTTAAGTATGCCATTGTAAAATCTGAGTGAATTATTCACAATGGTAGGAATGGGGACGAC
>CAISJZ010000456.1 GCA_903885755.1 uncultured Hyphomicrobiales bacterium
AGCCCACTTCCATCTCTTCCTCAAAGAATCCGAATGGCGATTCAATCACCGCCCGCCCAGCAATCTCTTGAAAACCCTCAGACGATGGGCCAAAGTATAAATATCAAACCTTATCTATGTCAGCCCCAATATTATTATGGCTGCCGCAATCCCCGGATTGCCTGCTTCGCTCTGTCTCGAAAAAAGAAGGGCCGCCTCGCGGGCGGCCCTTCCATTGTCATTGACCGCGGTCCGTAGAGACCACGAGGCGCCGCTCACGCGGGGCTTAACTCCGTGCGAGCAGGAGTCCAGATCCCGTATTCCGACGACCGCGGCGTTGGACAATGAGACACTAGATCACCTCCTTTCGGTTGTTGACGACGAACACAATGTAGGCAGATTCGTTCCGCTCGCGAAAGTCCGGCGCCGCATCTTGTGGCGGCGTTTTGACCGGATTTTATGCGAATTGCCTGGCGCGCGGTTGACAGGCCGCCATCGCCATCGTTCAATCCGCTCAACAAATCAGCCGCTTTGCCGGCGGGAGGAATTCGCCATGACGTCAGGCGCCGGATCGATCAACATCGAACAGCGAATCGACGCGCAACCGATGGGCGCCTACCAGATGTGGGTGGTTTTTCTCGGCGGGTTGATCCTGTTCATCGATGGCCTCGACGTTCAGCTTGTCAGCTACATCGGTCCGAAAATTCTGGCGGAATGGCATATCTCGCGCGTTCTGCTTGGCACGATCTTCTCGTCGATGATCTGGGGCTTGCTGATCGGCTTCGCCTTCGTCGCGCCGCTGTCGATCCGGTTCGGCCATCGCCCGCTCGTGCTCGTCAACATGGTCGTGTTTGGCCTCGCGACGATGGCCGCCTATTTCGTCAACGAACCCATGCACATGATCGTGCTGCGCGTCATCTCCGGCATCGGGCTCGCCGGCGTCATACCCAGCGGCGTCGCGCTGACGGGCGAATTCGGTCCGCTGCGTCGACGCTCAACCTGCATAGCGCTCATCTATTGCGGCTACTCCTTCGGCACCATGGCCGCTGGCCTGCTCGCCGGCGCCATTATCGAGCAATATGGATGGCGGACGCACATGGTGGTTGGCGGACTCATTCCGATCGCCATCGCGATCTTCCTCTATTTCACCCTGCCGGAATCGCCGGAGTTCCTGATTTCCCATGGCGCGCCGCGCGAAAAAATCGCGGCGCTGGCGCGGCGCATCGCACTGGGCGCCGACATCGGCGACAATACGGCGTTCACGGTGACGGCGAGGCGCGAGTCGGCGCTCGCGGTCGCGCAGCTTTTCCAGAATGGCCGCGCGCTTGGCACGCTTATGCTGTGGCTGGCGTTGTTCATGAATCTGATGGTGGTCTTCTTCGTGCTGCAATGGTTGCCGTCGATTTTCACCATGGTGGGCTATTCCCAAGCCGATGCGACGACGGCGGCCACGTGGGCGACCAGCGGCGGCATTCTGGCCGCGCTCGTGCTGGGTCCGCTGATGGACAGGTTTGGTCCGTATCGCATCATCATGGCGTTGTTCATGCTCGGCGGCGCCTTCCTCTTTTTCACGGGCGTCAGCGCCCATTCGGCGGCGGTGCTGGCGACGCTCATGGCCTTTGTCGCCACGGGCAGCGTCAGCGGCATCCAGAAATGCATCAACGCGCTGATGGTGTTCTTCTATCCCACGAGCCTGCGCTCGACCGGCCTTGGCTGGGCCTTCGGCGTCGGGCGCTTTGGCGCGATGATCGGCCCGGTGCTGGCGGGCTGGCTCTTCGATCTCAAATGGCCCGTCGACTGGGTCTTTAACGTTTTCGCCATTCCGATGATTCTGGGCGGCTGCGCCATCCTCGTAATGTACCGGACGTACCGGGAGGCGCCGGCCGCACCGCGCGCCGTGCCGGCTGCGGCGGAATAGGGCCAGCGATTTTCACTTAACATTCGCGCCGGTCCGGGGCACAAGGGCGCTCCGCGCCGGCGCTCGCCGGTCGTTTGCAAGTCAGGCTCATGCGCACTCCTGTCGTCCGTTTCGCGCCATCGCCCACCGGCCGCATCCACATCGGCAACGCGCGCACCGCGCTGTTCAATTATCTCTTCGCGCGGCGCGGCCATGGCCGTTTCATCCTGCGATTCGACGACACGGACGCCGAACGCTCGCGCGAGGAATACGCCGCCGCGATCGAGGTCGATCTTGCCTGGCTTGGCATCCAGCCAGACCTCGTGACCCGTCAGTCACAGCGGTTTCCCGCGTATGCCGCCGCCGCGGACAAGTTGAGGGCGCTCGGGCGCCTCTATCCCTGTTTCGAGACGGCGGAAGAGCTCGACCGTCGCCGCAAGCGGCAGATTGGCCGCGGCCTGCCGCCGATCTACGATCGGGCCGCGCTCGGTCTCACGTCAGACGAGCGCGCGGCGCTGGAGGCCCAGGGCCGCCGCCCGCACTGGCGCTTCAAACTGGAGCCAAGAATCGTTCACTGGACCGATCTGGTGCGCGGCGAAAGCCACATCGACACCGCGTCCCTGTCGGATCCCGTGCTTATCCGCGAGGATGGCTCCTGGCTCTACACGCTGCCTTCCGTGGTCGACGACATCGACCTTGGAGTCACCCATGTCATTCGCGGCGAGGATCACGTCACCAACACGGCGGTGCAGATCGAACTGTTCGAGGCGTTGGCGGGGCCGGGCCTCGCGCCGGCCTTCGGGCATCACAACCTGCTGACGGCGGCGTCGGGCGAGGGGCTGTCCAAGCGCTCGGGCGCGCTGTCGATCGGTTCGCTGCGAGAGGCTGGCGTCGAGCCGCTCGCGGTGGCGGCCCTCGCGGTGCTCACGGGCACGTCGGCCTCGGTGCAGCCAGTCCGCTCACTATCGGAACTGATGTCGCTGTTCGACATCGCCCACACCTCGCGCCAGTCGGCCCGGTTCGACGAGCACGATCTCACGGCCCTGTCGGCGAGAACACTGCTCGGCCTTGACTATGAGTCCGCCCGCGACCGCCTTGAGGCGCATGATATTCTCGGCCACAAGGCCGAGCCCTTCTGGCTTGCGGTGCGCGGAAACCTGACCCAGTTCCTCGATGTCGTCGGCTGGTGGCGAGTGGTCGAGGGCGACATTACCCCCGTCCACGAGGACGCGGCGTTTCTGGCGGAGGCGCGCGCGGCGCTGCCGGAAGAACCGTGGGATCACGCGACCTTCGGCGCCTGGACCGCGCGGCTGAAGCAGGAGACCGGACGCAAGGGCAAGGCCCTGTTCCATCCTCTGCGGCTGGCGCTGACCGGGCGTGAGAACGGACCGGAGATGGCGGCGTTGCTGCCGCTGATTGGACGGCTCAGAACTTTGGCCCGATTACCCTGATCTGGCGTTTGCCGCCCGCCGTGTCGGATTTTTCGCGGGTCTCGCCGTCCTTCAGCCCAAAATTCGTGGCGGGCGATGGTTTTCCCGGCGTGGTTCCGGTTTCATCGACGACCAGGGGCGCGGCGCCAGCGGTGGGGGCGCCGGCGACTTTCGGACGGGACAGTTCCTCGGCCTTGGCCGGCGTGACGATCAAGTCCTTGCGGGACTGGCGGCCGAGCAGTTCCTCGGCCTGCGCCAGCGCCTCGACCCAGGATTTGCCCGCCGGTTTGCAGGCGCAGGCGGCGTCGAATTTCGTGCGATATTTTCCCGCGTTGGGCATGTCTTTATAGGCGTCGCCATCGCTCGAGAGAGCCTGATCGATCGAGCCGCCGGCCGGCATGGTGCAGAGCGCCGTCTCGGTTCCCGGACATTGCGCCTGACAAAGCTCCGAGAGGGAATCGTATTTCGAGCGCCGCGCCGAATAGCTCACGGGGAAATAGCCGCCATCGCAGGTCCGCACGCAGACAGCCTGCGAGCCGCCGCGCGCGCGGTCGTCGTCGAGGCGCGGTTGGGACAGCCCATCGTCGAGCGGCATCTGCTGGCGATCGCCGCCGAACAGGGAGTCAAACAAGCCGCGCGTCTGGCCCCGGCACGTCGCGTCGTAGCGCGCCAGCATCGCCGCGCGGCCGCCATCGTCGCTGGAGGCGCGCGCCTGCTGCTGCAATCCCGCGAGATTGGCGCGCATGCGCTGCATCTGACCTTCGAGCCCAGCGCACTGCGGCGGCGGCGGCGAGCCGAACATCAGGAACTGGCGGTTGTTGCAGCCAATCGAGGCGGCGTAGGAGGCGGTGCGATTGAGCTCGTACTGCTGCTTTTGCGCGGCGGCGGCGTAGCGATCGCCCCCGCCCGTCGAGCGTGGGACGGCCGCGGCGATGCGTTCGCGCAACCGGTCGCACTCATAGCCCTGCGCGAGGGCGCCGGAGACGCAGGCCGTCAGCGCCAGGGCCGCGGCCAAGCCGCGCGCCAGGCCTGGACCGGCCCGAAAGTTCCTCGGGATTGCCACCCGCATACGTGTCTCGGTTCGCGCTTCGAGGGATGGAGCATTGTCGAAATTCGTTAACCATCCGTCTCGCCCGGATCGGTGACGGGATCAAGGCCGATGTGCGGCGGATCGAAGCCGCGCCGATATTGCGCGCGGGCGCGCCGTCCCCCATATGCGGGGCGCGAGGCCGGAGCCTCGCATTGGAGATATTTCATGCGCCGCGCCCTTGCCGCTTTCGCCATTCTTTTCGCCGCGCTGGCGATCACGATGCCCGCCCGCGCCGAGGATGGCGAGCCGGATCTGATCTTCCGCAAGTCGACGGTCTTCAATCTATTGACGCCCAATGACAAGCTGGCCACCTACGCGATCGACGATCCGGAGATCGAGGGCGTCGCCTGTCACTACACCGTGCCGGAAAAGGGCGGCCTCGCCGGCGCCTTCGGCGTCGCCGAACAGGTGTCGGACATTTCGCTGGCCTGCCGCCAGTACGGGCCGATCAAGTTCAAGACCAAGTTCTCGCAGGGCGAAGTGGTGTTCCGCGAGCGCCGGTCGCTGATCTTCAAGAAAATGCAGATCGTGCGGGGTTGCGACGCCAGGCGCAACACGCTGGTTTACATGGTCTATTCCGACAAGCTGATCGATGGGTCGCCGAAGAACTCGACCTCGACCGTGCCGGTCATGCCGTGGGGCGCGCAGGGCGACACGCCCAAATGCGGCGACTGGCTGAAGGGGTAGCGTGATCCGTCCGGGGCGATTGCCGACTGTCATCGATTGAGCTAAAATAGACATTATAGCTCGATTATGGCCGCGAGGTTGGCATGAAGGTGATGTCCTCCAGGGAAATCAAGGACCGCTATGGCGCGTTTTCCGAAACAGCCCGGCGCGAGTCCGTCGTCCACACCAGCCATGGCCGTCCGACCCTCGTGACCATTTCGATCGATCGCGCCCGGAGCATCCCGGAGTTGCGCGATGAATTGCCGGGCTCCGCCGCGCCGGACAGGGCGTCGCGTCTCGCGAGGCTGCTGGGCATGGGGGGCTCGGGAGTCGGGATTGTCGGCGTGCAATCCGCTGAAGTTATCGCCCGCCGGATCGACGCCTTCCGCGGCAATGAATGAGACGATCGCGGCGGCGACGCGGATTTATCTGGATTCCAACGCCCTGATTTATTTCGTCGAGCGCTTCGAAGACTTGCAGCGCAAGGTCGCGGGGCTCATCGAACATTCCGTGCGCTCGAACAAAACGCTCGTCATGAGCGAAATCGGCATTTGCGAATGCCTCTGTGGCGCGCGCAAGATGGGTAGCGTCGCGCTGGAGGAGCGTTATCGCGAAATCTTCGAGGACATCGCCCTGTTCGAGATCGTGCCGCTGGATGGCCAGCGCGCCCGCGCCGCGGCGCTCATAGGCGCGGAAAAAGGCCTGAAACTTGTCGACGCCATCCATTTCGTCGCGGCGATGGAACGCAATTGCACGGTTTACGCGACCAACGATGGACGGATCAGGTCCAGCCACGGGATCGAGGCGATCCGGATCGACGCGCTTTAGGAGATCTGCCTGCCGTCGGCGGTCCCGCCGCGCCCTCGACATTCCATCTTCGTCCTGTTTACTTCGGTCTAAACATCGGGAGGGGGCGAATGATCATCGATTTCCACACGCACGTGCATCCGCCGCGCGAACAGGCGCGAGCGATCTGGCGCGGCAAGTGCCCCGCGACCATCGAGAACGTGCTGCGCGTCCACGAGGCCCACGGCCTGACCTGGTCGGTCATTTCCAGCGCCGGCCATTATCTGCGCGATTTCTCCCGCGAGGAGGCGGTCGCCGAATTGCGCGATTCCAACGATTATCTCGCCTCGCTGCGCGACAGGCACAAGGATCGCGTCCTCGCGATCGCGACCTCCATTCCCGGCGGCGGCGACAAACACCTGCGCGAGCTGGAGCGCGCGGTGAAACAGCTCGATCTGCGCGGCGTATTGATTTCGTCGAGCCATCGCGGCGCCTATCCCGACGACGACGACGCGCTGCCGTTCTTCCAGCTTGCCAGCGAACTCGACATTCCCGTGTTCATCCACCCGCCGTCGGTGGGCTTTGGCGAGGAGCGCATGAAGGACTACCGGCTCGCCTCCTCGGTCGGTCGTCCCTTCGACAATTGCCTGGCGCTGTCGCGGCTGATCACACGCGGCATCTACGAGAAATTCCCGGGGCTGAAGATCGTCGCGAGCCACCTTGGCGGCGGCATCTGCGAGATCATCGGGCGCATGGATTACGCCTATGAAATGGGCGAGGACGCCTATTTCCTCGGTTCCTACGAGCCCATGCACATCACCCGCAAGCCGAGCGACTATCTCAAGATGATGTTCATGGACACGACGAGCTATCACGCGCCGGCGATCCGCTGCGCGGCCGAGACGATTGGCGCCGACCGTCTGGTGTTCGGCTCGGATTGCCCGATGCTCCTGACGCTCAAGGGCAAGGCCCTGTCGGTCATCGATGAACTGAATTTGCCGGCGCCGGCCAAGGCCCTCGTTCTCGGCGGCACGGCGAAAATGCTGCTGAAGCTGTGAGCGGCGTGTTCCATCCCGGCGCGACGCCTTCCGCCTACGGGAAAGGGTCCCGCCGGCTGGCGCGCCTGATCCTGACAGCGGTGGCTTTCTTCCTCCATCTGCCTGCCCCATCCCAAGCCGATCCTGTCGCGGATTTCTACCGCGGCAAGCAGATCAGCCTTTACGTCGCGTTTCCGCCGGGCGGCGGCTACGACATTTACGCGCGCGTGATGCTGCCATACTTCCAGCGGAAAATTCCGGGCAATCCGACCATCGTCATCAGGAACATGGAGGGTGGCGGCGGCGTGCGCGCGGCCTCGTTCATGACATCGGTGACGCCGCAGGACGGTCTGTCGCTCGGTCTGTTTCTGGACTCGCTGACGCTGGGCAGGGTCATGGGCGGCCCGGGGAGTTCGATCCGGTCAGGCTCAACTGGATCGGCCGCATGACTTCCACCGCCACGCTCGCCGTTGTCTGGCGCGGGGCGAAGGCGCAATCAGTCGAGGCGGCGAAGACGACCGAGATGATCATCGCCTCGACCATCGCCTCGAACTCCTCGTCCTTCATTCCCCTTGCGCTTAACGACCTTGTCGGCACGAAATTCCGGCTGATCGCGGGGTATCAAGGCTCGCCGCCGATGGCGCTGGCGATGGAGCGGGGCGAGGTCGACGCCATCGCCGGCATGAGCTGGGAGGCGATCCAGACCGTCAAGCGCGACTGGCTGGACGAAAACAAGGTGGGTTTTCTCTATACGCTTGGCGCGCGGCGTATTCGCGACCTGCCGGACGTTCCGTGCCTGCCGGATTTCGCGAGCGACGATCGCTCGCGCGGCATTCTGAGGCTGCTGGGAAGCGGGCAGGAGATTGGCCGCTCGCTCGTCGCCGAGCCCGGCGCGCCGCCCGAGCGAATCGCGGCCTTGCGCGAAGCCTTCGATGCAACCATGGCGGATCCGGCCTATATCGCCGACGCGACGGCGCGGAATCTGACCGTTGATCCCCTGCCGGGGCGGGAGGTCGCCAGGATCGTCGCGGAGACGGCGGCGACGCCGCGCGACATCATCGACGCCGCGCGCAAGTATTTCGGACAGTGACGCCTATTCGCCGCAGGTGATGATCACATCGCCCGGCGCCGGTTGTGGCGTCGGCAGGCCGGTTGAACCGGTGATGTCGGAGGCGAGGCCATAGGCCACCGCCGGCCCCCTGGAATGGGATTCGCACCAGGTGTCCGCGACGACCCGGCCGCAGGAAACGCCATCGGCCATGCAATCGAGGATGCCGTATCCCTCGTTGGCGCCGATGATGAAGGTCTGGTTCGCGGCCTGCGCGGGACCGCGCATCAGCGACGACAGAACGATGAGGCCGGCCGCCAGGGGAATGATGACGCGGCGAAAGGGCGTGTGGTCGGAACTGGCGAGCAACATGGCGAACCCGGTGAAGCGCGAAACGATGCGTTCACTATCTCGCCCGCCCGTGAAAAAATGCTTAACAAAGTCCGAAATGTCTTTGTTTTTCGGCACTTTTCCAACGAGTTGCGCCTTGTCAAAACTGACCCGTGGTCAAGTTCCGGCGCGGCTTGTCTTGACGCGGCGGGCCGGCGCGCGCATGGTGACCTTATGACGCGCCGATCCAGCATTTGCCGGACCACCATTATCAGCTAGCCCAGCGCTGGCCGGAGCCGTCTTGTCCTGAACCCTTCAGTCGACGCCCCGAGCCAGCCAGGCTCGAGGAGCCCCATGTCACGCCCGCGCCTCTACAACACGCTGACCCGCTCGAAGGAGGACTTCGTCCCCATCGATGACCAGAACGTGCGCATGTATGTGTGCGGGCCGACGGTCTATGACTTCGCCCACATCGGCAACGCCAGGCCGATCATCGTCTTCGATGTGCTGTATCGCCTGCTGCGGCATCTGTATGGAGCGGATCACGTCAAGTATGTCCGCAACATCACGGACGTTGACGACAAGATCAACGCGCGGGCGGCCGAGCGCGGGATCGACATCAGGGAACTGACCGAGGAAACCGCGCGCGTTTTCCACGAGGATGTGGCGGCGCTGGGCTGTCTGCCGCCGGATGTCGAGCCGCGCGCGACCGACAACATTGTCCAGATGATCGACATCATCGAAAAGCTGATCGCGAAGGGACATGCCTATGTCGCCGACGGGCATGTGCTGTTTTCCGTGCCGTCGATGCCCGATTACGGCAAACTGTCGCGCCGTCCGCTCGACGAGATGATCGCCGGCGCGCGCGTCGATGTCGCGAGCTATAAAAAGAGCGACATGGATTTCGTGCTGTGGAAGCCCTCGAACGTCAGCGAGCCCGGTTGGGACTCGCCGTGGGGCAGGGGGCGTCCGGGCTGGCACATCGAATGTTCGGCGATGAGTTCGCGCTATCTCGGCGAAACCTTCGACATTCATGGCGGCGGCATCGATCTCGTGTTTCCCCATCACGAGAACGAAATCGCGCAGTCGCGCTGCGCCTTCGGCCAGAACGTGATGGCGAATGTGTGGATGCACAACGGGTTTCTGCAGGTCGAGGGCGAGAAGATGTCCAAGTCATTGGGCAATTTCGTCACGATCCATGAGTTGCTGCTTCGAAACGAGTTGTCTGAATGGCCGGGCGCTGTAGTTAGGTTCAATATGCTCAGTACCCACTACCGCCAACCGATCGATTGGACCAATAACCGTCTGCAAATGGCCAGAGATGAACTACATGAAATAGCGATGGCCTTAGTCAACACAAGAGCTGAAATGAAGGCATACGAGCGGTCGGCTTTCAGGGATCCGTTAGTTCCGTCTGCGGAAATGGTGGAGGCGTTAAGCGATGATCTAAATACAGTTCAAGCAATCACCGTCCTTCGGAGTCATCTCGCAAAGGCAAAACAGGGAGACGCGGTTGCGCAAGATTTCCTGATGCGCGATGCCGAGTTTTTAGGCGTTATGAGCCGCGCCGATTTACTGGCGACC
>CAISJZ010000457.1 GCA_903885755.1 uncultured Hyphomicrobiales bacterium
TGCTGCTGGCGATCGCCGACGATGTTCGCGTCCTGCTCGTCAAGCTGGCCGATCGTCTGCACAACATGCGCACGCTGCAATTCGTGCCGCCGGACAAGCGCGCCCGGATCGCCCAGGAAACGCTGGATATTTACGCTCCGCTCGCCGGACGCATGGGCATGCAGCACATGCGGGACGAACTGGAAAATCTGTCGTTCAAGACCTTGATGCCCGAGCCGCACGCGATGATCGAAACGCGTCTGGCGGACTTGCGTTCGCGCAACGTCAAGCTCATCGCGACCATCGAACAGGAACTGACCAGCGCCTTGTCGAAACGCGGCATCGAGGCTGAGGTCAAGGGCCGCGAGAAGGCGCCCTATTCGGTGTTCCGCAAGATCGAGAACAAGTCGATCGCCTTTGAGCAATTGTCCGACATCTACGGATTTCGCGTCATCGTCGACACGATCGAGGACTGCTACCGCGCCGTTGGCGTCATCCACACGAAATGGCCGACCGTGCCGGGGCGTTTCAAGGACTATATCTCGACGCCCAAGCAGAATGACTACAAGTCGATCCACACCACGGTCGTGGGACCCGGACGGCAGCGTGTCGAGTTGCAGATTCGCACGCGGCACATGCATGAAATCGCGGAATACGGTATCGCGGCCCATACGCTCTACAAGGATGGCGTGGGCGACGGCGACGCCGCGATCAAGGAAAGCCGCTCCTACCATTGGCTCCGACGCACCGTCGAGATGCTCGCCGATGGCGACAGCCCGGAAGAATTTCTGGAACACACCAAGCTCGAACTCTTCCATGATCAGGTGTTCTGCTTCACGCCCAAGGGCCGCCTGATCGCTTTGCCGCGGGGCGCCACGCCGATCGATTTCGCCTATGCGATCCATACCGAACTCGGCAACAACGCCATCGGCTGCAAGATCAACGGCCGTATCGCGCCGCTCCTGTCGGAATTGCAGAATGGCGACGAGGTCGACGTGGCGAGCGCGGAGGGTCAGGCGCCGCCGGCCGCATGGGAATCGCTCGTGGTCACGGGCAAGGCGCGCGCCGCGATCCGCCGGGCCACGCGCGAGGCGGTGCGCAAGCAATATGCCGGCCTTGGACGGCAGATCATCGCGCGCGCCTTCGAGAAGGTCGGCAAGACCTTCGCCGAGGACATGCTGAAGGGCGCGCTGCCGCGCCTGGCGCGCCAGTCGGTGGATGACGTTCTGGCGGCGGTCGGTCGTGGCGAAATGTTTTCAGGCGACGTGGTGCGCGCGGTGCATCCCGAGATCAAGGTGGAGCGCAAGTCGCCATCCGCCGGCGCGCCAGGCAAGCCGGAATCCGGCTGGTTCGGCATCAAGCGCGCCGCCAGCCTCGTCTTCAAGGTGCCGGGGTCGACGGAGAGCCCGACCAGCAACGCCATTCCCATTCGCGGTTTTTCCGGCGACCTGCCGGTGCGCTTCGCGCCGAATGGCGGCGCGGTGCCTGGCGATCGCATCATCGGCATTCTCACCCCGGGGGAGGGGATCACCATCTATCCCATCCAGTCGCCGGCGCTCATGGCCTTCGAGGACCAGACCGAGCGCTGGCTCGACGTGCGCTGGGACTTGGACGAGGACAGCAAGGATTTCTTCCCCGCGCAGATCATCGTCAATTGTCTCAACGAGCCCGGCGCGCTGGGCGCGGTGGCGAGCGTCATCGGCGATCTCGGCGCGAACATCGACCACATCGAGTTCCGCAATCGCTCGCCCGACTTTCGCGATATCGTGATCGACCTGCAGGTGCATGATCTCAAGCACCTGACCGCGGTCCTGTCGCAACTCAAGAGCAAGAGCGTGGTGTCGCGCGTCGAGCGCGTGAACGGGTAGGGTTGGTTCACGTTGTTCGCAGGCGAATAGCAGATTCCCGATCAGGGTTCCGAGGCAACCGGCGCGAAGGTCATTTTCAGTCCGAGCGCCTTTGCGACCTTCGCGATCGTGGTGAAGCTCGGATTGCCCCTCGCCGACAACGCCTTTGTCAGGCCAACGCGCGAGAGGCCTGTATCTCTCGCCAACTGGCTCATGTTTCTCGCGCGCGCGATGTCGCCAAGCGCGGAAGCAATCAGTTCGGGATTTCCATCGGCGGCAACCTCCGAGAGAAAGTTCGCAATGTCTTCCTCGTCGCGAAGGTAATCCGCTGGGTCGAAGCGAGAGAGTTTGATGGTCATGTCAGGTCTTCCAATTCGCGGGCCATTTTCCTGGCAATTGCGATGTCGCGCGCTTGTGTTGACTTGTTTCCGCCACAGAGCAGGATCGTCAACAGCATTCCTCTTTGAATGAAGTAAATCCGATAACCCGGACCGTGATGAATCCGGATTTCACTGACGCCGGCGCCAACCGGGGCGACGTCGCCAAGATTTCCAAACGACAAACGCTTCAGGCGAGCAAGAATGATCGTTCGAGCCTTTCGATCCCTCAGAGAGTCAAGCCACCGGGAAAACGGGTAGTGCATCAGTTTGAAATTGAACGGAATGCTTAGGAATATCAACTCAATCCAAGAGCCCAATTTGATTCTCAAATTGGGCCA
>CAISJZ010000458.1 GCA_903885755.1 uncultured Hyphomicrobiales bacterium
CGACATATTCCATGTCGGTCTGTTTTTGCGAATTGTTGTAACCGGTGAACTGTTGGGTCGTCGGATTGTTGTTCAAGGCGCCGTAGCTTTTGCCAAACATCTGCCATTGCGCCCAAGTCGGCTGCGCGCCGCTGGTGTAATTCTCCCGGCCATAGGTGGCGAAGAAGGTGGCCTTCACGTCGCCCATGTCCTTCTCGACCTTGCCGAGGAACTGGTTTGAATCAACGTGATAGAGATTGAGCGCGCCATCCGTCTTGGCATAGGAATATTGCAGCATCGCGCGAGTGTCGCCATTCACGAGACCCGATTGCATCGTCACCGCGCCGGTATAGGTTCCGAAATTACCGAAGGATCCCTCGATGGTCCCGCCGGCCTTGTCCTTGAGGTCGACGGAGAAGAGCGACATGGTGCCGCCAAACGGGGCGTAGCCAACTTGCGAGGCGGCGCCGGGGCCCCTGTCGATTGTCATGTGGCCGATAAATGGCGCCGGAAAATACGCGGCGGAGTGATGCGTTGGATCGTTGGCGTCGCCGAAGGGGATGCCATCATAGGTAATATTGAACTGGCCGTCGGCGAACCCGCGCCATCCGCTCTTGGAATCTCCCAGAGGGCCGTTGGCGTTGTATGAATAAAAGCCCGGCGTGTATTTCGCCGCTTCGTTATAGTCGCCGCCGGGAACCACGATATCCCGCAAGACCTTGTCGCTGATGGTCGAACCCGGCTCAAAGGAATTCAGGGAGGCCTGCGAGGGCGCGAGCGCGGGGGCGGAACCGGGAGGCGCCTTGCTGCCGATCGCGGCATCGCTGGAAATCGGCAATGTCGGCGCCGCGCCGTTCGCGTTTGTCGCGGGCGTTGCTGGCTTGCCGCCGGTTTCGAATGTCACCGACCCGATGTCGTTGCCATCCTGCGCGCGAGCCGCGCTCATTCCAAGAGTTAGCGCGATAAGCGAAACGCCGGCAAGCGCCGGAATTGGACACAAATATTCTCTTTGCGAACGAACGCGCATGACGCCTCCAAGGCCGGTTGATCTGTTAACGAAGCATTAACGTCGGGCCTGACCTAGGCAATGGAGATGACAATCACGTGACTCTTTTTTTTTGATCCAAAGATTCTTTCCGATGTTCAGGATTGCAATGAATCATGCTGCTCGAATCCACGGCGCCATGCTCGACAGAACGTCACGTCTGCCAAAAAGGTAATAGTGAATGGCGATAAGCGTGTGCCCAATAGCCAAGCAAAGAAGCACATAGACAAGCCACCCATGCAAATTCTGCGCGGAATGATAAATCGCGCGCGTTGACTGAATGCCAAAATCGATCTGTACGATACCGAGCTCAAGGACGCGGCCATGCCATATGAAAGCGATGACGCCAATGACGGGGGTGAAAATCATAAGAATATACATCGCCCAATGGACTACACTGGAGGCGATCCGCACCAGCCCATTTACCTCGCCTGGTTTTGTCGGTGGTGCGTGTCCCAGACGCCAGGTAAGGCGGGCAATGACTAGAGCCAGAAAAATGAGGCCGAACAACGCATGAACATTCAGCCAGAATGATCGCGTCTCCCGAGGGATAGTCGCATATATCTGCCCGAGCGTGGCAAGAGCAAGGAAAAGCGCGGCGGAGGCCCAATGAAAAAAGACCGCGACCGGTCCATAGCGCCGGCTCGACGAAGTGATTGTTGCCATCTTGCAAAAGCTCCGGCGCGAGCTCACCGATCGGCGCCCCGCAGATCAGCTGGCAATATTTTCTCGCATTGACGGATATATGAAACTCTTCGTCGTTACTCGGGCGAGCCGACGAACGAATCGATCCGCGACTTCACAATCTTGTCGTGGGAATGTGTTGGAAAGCGCCCTCGCGATTTCGCGGTTCGACATTTCTTGATTTTGTCGTGGACACGAAATGAAGTTTCGTCTGGCTGTAACCATCGTTTTGTTCGCCAACGCCTGTGTTGGTTCGCCACACGTCCTTGCGCGAGGCGGGCCTTGCGCCGCGGACGTCCAGCGGCTTTGCGGCGATGCCGCGGACGACAATTTACGTCGGAAGTTCTGTATGAAAATGCACGACGACGAACTGCCCGCAGAGTGTAGCGCCGCGCGGAATGAACGTCGGACTCGCAAATTCATGTGTTCTGGCCGGTCATCGCGTCAATGGGCCGACAAAGCCTGCCTTCGCGAGCTACGAGGTCCAAGAGGGCTTGGTCGGAAGGCGGTCGACAAACGCCCGCTTGATCTGTGCGTCGACCAGAAAACAACAGGGCGATAACGCGGATGGCGTGCGCGGCTCCATGCCTTCACGATGCCGTCACATCGACGCGCCATTGAGAGAATAGTTCGAGTTCACGGACCAACACATGCGCGTTTTTATTCCCGCCGCCACTCTGGCGCTGATGGATTTTCCCGTCGTCGCCCAGGACGCCGCGTGGCCTGGCGTCGCCGCGAGGACCGGGGACGATGATCGCGCGCCGGCAGCGCGACCGTTTTCAAATCCCGAAGAGACGGATTTGCTCGCGGTCCTGCCTCCGCCGCCCGAAAACGGATCGAAGAAAATGCAGGCGGAACTCGCCGAAGTCTTGAAATTTCAGGATACACGGTCGCCAAAGCGTATTGAACGCGCCAGGGCCGACGAGGCGGAAAATATTTGGATCTACGCGGATGTCATCGATAATCCCGCGTTCAACGCGCAATCCCTTCCCCTAACCGATGCGTTCTTTCGGTGGGAGTTCAAAAGCGAAGGGGCCGTGCTCAACCGCGTCAAGGCGTTTTATCATCGACCTCGTCCATATGATTACAGCGACCTCGTCAAGCCAGCCGTATCGCCTTCCAAGTCCGGTTCCTATCCGTCGGGCCATGCAACGGGCGGAACACTCGCGGGTATAGTGCTGGCGAACATGCTGCCAGAGGGGCGAGGAGCGATCTTCGCGCGTGCGTGGGAATACGGGGAAAACCGAATAGTCGGAGGCGTTCGCTACGCGAGCGATGTTGAAGCGGCGCGCATCGCCGCGTCCATCATCGCGGAAGACATTTGGAAACATGACGATTTCCGGAGTGAGTTGGCCGCCGCGAAAGTGGAGCTTCGCGCCGCGCTGGGAATGTAGGGATGGGACCGTCCGCTTTTCCGGCGATCGCCAGACCGCGTTCAAAAATTCCAGAAAATTCGCGGTTTCGCGGCGGAGTTGAGAACAACCCAACGCATGCGAAACCGTCGCCAGCTTAAAATGTCCATCCATGGTTCCAACAACGATGAAGGAATGTAAAATGATCCGCAATGTACTGCTATCTTCGGCCACACTCGCCGCCCTCACCGTGGCCTCGTTCGCGGCGGACCTTCCAAGCCGCAAGGCGCCGGCGACCTATGCCCCAGCGCCGATCTTCACATGGACCGGCTTCTACGTCGGGGCGGATATTGGCGGCGGCTGGACCATTGACACCGGCCGCATCCGCAATGCCGCCGGCGTGCCGCAGGGCACGGAAAATCTCGGCGCATCCGGCGTCGTTGGCGGTCTTTACGCTGGTTATAACTATCAGGTGAGCAACGCCTTCGTACTTGGGCTCGAAGTCGACATCGACGCAACGTCGATCTCCCAAACCTCGAACACGAACACGTTCCAGGGTCCCAACGTCAACGCCGACAAGGAAAGCCTGCCATGGCAGGGTTCGCTGCGCGGCCGTCTCGGCTACGCCATCAGCAATGTTCTGCTTTACGCGACTGGCGGCCTTGCTTTCGCGCAGATCAACACGAGCTACACGACCATCGCGGCTCCGGCCTCGCAAGCGTCCTTCAGCGGCATGCGCGCTGGCTGGATGGTTGGCGGCGGTCTTGAATACGCCTTCGACACGAACTGGATCGGTCGTTTCGAATACCGCTATAGCAAGTTCAGCCCATTCACCGACGGCGTCCCGAACGGCATTGGCAATGGCCTGGGCGGCTTGAACGTTCGTCATTCCGTCAGCGAAAACGCCGTCAGGGTCGGCATCGCCTACACGTTCGGCGCGCCGGCGTTGGCGGTTGTCGCCAAGTACTAGGATCCTTCAATCTGCCGAAGGTAAAACCCGGCCAGATGGGCGGGTTTTCGCTGATGCTCACAGTGCTTTTAACCTGGGCGCCACTGCCGCGGTATCTCCTTGCGACGTCGGGGGATGGGGGCGAGCTGTGTGACAACACTTGAAGGACACGCACCGATCCAGGCGCGCGCCCCGGCAAATACAGACCGGGGCGCGGCCACGAGAGAACACTCACGCGATACGTCCGTACGGGTTACGCGGGACAAACTAGAAATGTCGCTCAAGCGGCTTCGTGAATATCCACG
>CAISJZ010000459.1 GCA_903885755.1 uncultured Hyphomicrobiales bacterium
ACGCGCGGCTTTCCAGGGATGTGATCGCCCATGAACCGCGCGATCAGGCGAGCGTAGAGATCATAGCCGCCGCCCGGCGACAGGCCGATATAGAGATCAATCGTCTTGCCGCGGTAGAATGTCTCCACCGATTGTTGCGCCTCGGCGGGCGAGGCCGCTAAAGCGACCGTCGCCAAAATGGCCGTCACCGTCGCGCGGACATTCGAACGAAGGCAAGGCGGCATCGTCGCGATCCTTACCTCGTGTTCTGCTCGATGCCGCCGATGATCTGGGTCAGGCGGTCGGCGATTGGCTTGGGTGTCGCAACGATTTCGCCGACAAGTTTTTGCAGATCTTCGCCGGAGACCGGAAGGATCTCGAACTTCTCCAGCGCCGCCGCCTCCAGAAATGCGGGCGACTTGACCATGCGGTCGAAGGCGCCGCGCAGCGCGGCCACCCGCTCCGCGGGGACGCCCGGCGCGACGAACAGCGGCCGCCCGATTGTCCCCGACGCGGACAGCAGTTTCAGCACCGCGCGATCCTCGTCATTCGTGGCGAGATCCATCAACAGTGGAACGTCCGGCAGGTCTGGCGCCTTTGTCAGGCCGATCTGGACGAGAATGTTGATTTTGTGATCGCGCACCCAGTCCGGCCGCGTGGCCTTCCAGGCGCCCCAGGCGTTCGAGCCCCGACCCATGACCTCGCCCTTTTCCATGGCGAGGCTGACGTCGTTACCGCCGGGATAGCCCGCGACGATCTTGAATCTGGTTCCCAGAATGGCGTTCATCGCCTTGGGATATTGCGACGACGTGCTGCCGCCCGTGGCGCCGATCGGCACGTCACGCTGCTTGGCGTCCTCGATGGTCTTGACGCCACTCGTGTACCAGGTGACGGTCGTGTTGTTTTCCGCGATCGGGCTGCCGATATACTGGAACCTGTTGACATCGATGGTCAGCGATTTGTCGCCCATCGCCTGCTCGACCGCCAGCGACTGGTCGCCGGTGCCGATCACAGTGCCGTCCTTCGGGCCGACGTTGTAGACAAATGACGCGGCGACGCGGCTTCCGCCGCCCGGCATGTTGCGGATGACGATGCGCGGCTTGCCCGGAATGAAGTCGCCGAGAAACCGCCCGACAAGCCGCGCATAGAGATCGTAGGAGCCGCCCGGCGTGTAGCCGATGACCATGTCGATGCTCTTGTTGCGGTAGAAGTCCTCGACGGGGTCCGCCGTCGCGGCGCTGGCGCCGAGGCTGGCAAGGCTCAGCGCGAGCGCGGCCAGAGGCCGGCGCATGTGGTCCACTCCCATGGGTTGCTCCTTCGGGCGACGCTTCTCGCAGCGGTCCGGGTCCGGGTCAACCGGCTGGCGCCTGGGCGCGGCCTCTTGACCCTCCGACCCCCGGCAATGCAAAAGACCCGACCGGCGCGCGCGATATGTCTCGTCGCCCGGTGTCGCCGCGATGGTCGCGGCTCGGGAACTCTCTGGAATGCCTCATTCATCCAGCAGCTGGCTGTCGTCGATCGAGGACGTGATCGAGGACGCGCGGCAGGGACGCATGTTCATCCTCGTGGATGACGAGAGCCGTGAAAACGAAGGCGACCTCGTCATCCCCGCCCAGATGGCGACCCCCGACGTCATCAATTTCATGGCCAAGCATGGTCGCGGCCTGATCTGTCTGTCGCTCACCCGCGAGCGCGCCGATCACCTTGGCCTCCAGCCGATGACCTCCAAAAACCAGGCCCAGCACCAGACGGCGTTCACGGTCTCGATCGAGGCGCGCGAGGGCGTGACAACCGGCATTTCCGCCGCCGACCGGGCCCACACGATCGCCGTCGCCATCGGCCATAACCGGGGTCGCGACGACCTTGTGTCGCCTGGCCATGTGTTTCCGCTCGTCGCCCAGGATGGCGGCGTCATGGTGCGCTCGGGCCATACCGAGGCGGCGGTCGACGTGGCTCGCCTCGCCGGGCTCGATCCTTCTGGCGTCATTTGCGAGATCATGAACGACGATGGCACCATGGCGCGCATGCCCGACCTCGTCGAATTCGCCAAACATCATAAATTGCGCATCGCGACGATCGCCGATCTCATCGCCTATCGTCGCCGCACGGAAAAGCTGGTCGACGTGATCGCGCAGACCGTGATCGAGAGCCGGTATGGCGGCGAGTTCAAGGTGCGCGTTTACGCCAACAAGGTGTCCTACGCCGAGCATGTCGCCCTGATCCGCGGCGATGTGTCGGGCGATGAGCCGGTGCTGGTGCGCGTTCATCAGCACAATCTCTTCGCCGACAGTCTGGGCGACATCACCTCGGGCCATTTCTTCGGCGGCGACGCGCGGCCGCGCGATCGCGATCTTCAGAACTCCATGCGCGCAATCGCAAAGGCGGGGCGCGGCGTCATCGTGCTCATCCGCGAACCGACCCCCACGACGCTCGGACGGATGATCAAGGAGCGCGATGGCATGCCGATCACCAAGCCTGTCGAGGAACTGCGGCAGTTCGGCATCGGCGCCCAGATGCTCATGGATATCGGGGTCAAGAACATGATCCTGCTATCGCATGCGGCGCACAAAATGATCGGCATCGACGGCTACGGCATGACGGTGGTCGAGCAGCGCCCGATCCCCGAGCTGGGCGATTGAACGCCGGACCTGTTGCTGGCGCGGACAACTCTCGCCTGGCCATGTTTACGCCGCCCATGGATTGATCAGGGCGATTCCACAATCGAGGAAATCCCGGACGTTCCGCGTTGCCAGCACACCGCCGCGGGATCGCGCTATGGCGGCGATTTGCGCGTCGAACGGTTGCATCGGACGTCCGGAACTTCTGCGTTCGGCGAAAATCGAAGCGTATTCGGTCGCGGCCAGTTCATCGAACGCGAGAATCCGTTCCGCCGAGAAGTCCGCGAAGGCTTCCGCCGCCGCGAGGGAAAAGGCGTCGCGCCGTCGGCCCGCCGGGAGCAGAGCTATCCCCGCGAGAATTTCAGCCTGCGCGATGGTCGTCGTGCACAGGTCCTCCGACGGCGTGGTCAGCAGCCAACGCAAAGCGGCCTCGTCGGGAACCGGGCGCATCAATTCGGACACGACATTCGTGTCGAGAATAATCATTCCGCGAAGTCCGGCGGCTCGCGGCCTGGCGCGCGGGCGACGACCGGAAGGTCAAGTCCGCCGAGCGCGGCGAAACGACGGCGGATGGATTCCGCGACGTGCGACGCTTCTGGTGTGCCTTTATCAAGGGCCGATCGCAGGATGACTCGCGCCTCCTCCTCCATCGACCGGCCGTGTTGAGCGGCGCGCACCCTGAGCCTCGATTTCAGGGGGTCGTCGAGATTGCGGATGGTGATGCTGGCCATGATCGCGGCTCCGGTATCGCGAAAACTTACCAGACGATATCAATGCAATCAATGCAATCAGCTTTGTGGTCGAACCGCACTACCGCTCCGCTGCCGCTCGCCCGAGCCGGTCG
>CAISJZ010000460.1 GCA_903885755.1 uncultured Hyphomicrobiales bacterium
CCCGGCGCGCGACGTGATCGAGGCCGATATTTACGAACACTGGCTGGAGAAAACGCGATGAGCGACCACGACCATCTCCATGACCACGAGCACGGCCACGCGCATTCGCCGCCGCAGCCCGATGACAAGGTGCATTCCTACTACCAGATCCTCGGCATCGCGCTGAAGGAGTTGCTGATCGAGAAAGGCGTTGTCGAGGCCGCCGAGGTGCGCCGCCAGATCGAGCATCGCGATTCCATCACCCCCGCCAATGGCGCGAAGGTGGTCGCCCGGGCGTGGAGCGATCCCGCGTTTCGCGATCGATTGCTTAGGGATGGCAACGCGGCGGTCGCCGAACTCGGCTTTCAGATCACGACCACGAAACTCGTCGCGGTCGAGAACACCGCGGATGAGCACAATGTCGTCGTGTGCACGCTCTGCTCCTGCTATCCCCGTGACCTCCTGGGCCTGCCGCCAAGCTGGTACAAGAGCCGCGCCTATCGCGCCCGCGTCGTGCGCGAGCCGCGCGCGGTTCTCGCGGAATTTGGCACGCGCCTAACCGACGACGTGATGTTGCGCGTGCATGATTCGACCGCCGACATGCGCTTTCTCGTCATTCCCCGGCGCCCGGCGGGGACCGAGGGCATGAACGAGGACGCGCTCGCCGCGCTCGTCACCCGCGACGCCATGATCGGCGTCAGCCTCGCAAATCCGCCAACCCATTGAGCGCCATGACGACCGCCGCCGACATTCGCCTTGATGGTCGCGTCGCCATAGTCACAGGCGCCGCCAACGGCATGGGTCGCGTCATGGCGCAGGCCATGGTGCGCGCCGGCGCGAGCGTCGTCTTTGCCGATCTTGATGTCGGCGCGGCGGGTCATGCCGTCGCCGAGGTCGCGTTCAAACCGGGCTGCGGCAAGGCGCTGGCCATGCCGCTCGACATCACCAGCAAGGACGGATGCGAACGCGCCGTCGCGGAAACCGCGCGGCTGTTTGGCGGCCCGCATATTCTCGTCAACAACGCCGGCAAGGGCCCCGCGCATCTCGAGGCGCTGCCGAACTTCACCAGCCTGAAGTTCTGGGAAGCCGACGCCGACATGTGGGCAAAAGTGATCGAGACGAATGTCGTCGGCACCTATTTTATGTCGCGCGCGGCCGCTCCGCTATTGCTGCGCGGCGGCTGGGGCCGGATCGTCAACGTGACGACGAGCCTTTCGACCATGCAGCGCAAGGAAAATTCGCCCTACGGCGTCAGCAAGACCGCGATCGAGGCCGAAACCCTGATCTGGGCGAAGGACCTCGACGGCTCCGGGGTCACCTGCAACTCATTGATTCCCGGTGGCGCGGTGGACACCGGTTTCGTCGCCGAGCGTGGCAGACGCGAAGCCGAGCGCGACGGCCGGCTGCTGCTGGAGCCGGAGGTCATGATCGCGCCGATTCTCTGGCTCGCCTCCACCCTGTCCGATGGCGTGACGGGCAAGCGTTACGTCGGCAAATTCTGGCGACCGGACATGAGTATCGAGCAGGGCGTCACGGCGGCATTCGAGCCATCGGTGCTGCGCCCGCCGGACAGGGCTTGACGCGAAACCTCTACCCCTTCGCCAGCTTCTCGCGCACGATTCTGGTTCCCGCGACCATCGCGCAAATCTTGCCGTAGGCGACCGCGCGCGGCAGATATTTGAGGCCGCAATCCGGCGCGACGATGATGCGCTCGGCCGCCACGAAGGGCAGCGCGCGTTCGATCCGCGAGGCGACAACCTCGGGCGTCTCGATCTCGTGGTTTTCGAGATCGATGACGCCCAGAATGATCTTCTTCGAGGGAAGCTGCTTCAATACCGCCAGGTCAAGATTGGGCTGCGCCGTCTCGATGGAAATCTGCTCGAACTTCGACCGCTCAAGTTCGGTGAGAAATGCGTAGGCTGGCGGCTTGTTCTTCACCAGCGCGGCGTAGCCAAAGCACAGATGAATGGCGGTGGGAACCTTGACGCCATCAAGCGCGCGGTCGAGCGCCTCGACCGCGAAGGCGCGGGCCTGCTCGGCGCGCGCCTGCATGTAGGGCTCGTCGATCTGGATCACGTCC
>CAISJZ010000461.1 GCA_903885755.1 uncultured Hyphomicrobiales bacterium
AGAACAGAATCCGCCATCCATGCTCGGCCATGAATTTCGCTGCGACGAGACCGGGAAGTCCGCCGCCAAACGTGACGCCCGTGAACATCAGGACGACCATGGTGGCGCGCGCCGTTCGCGGCGCGAACTCGTTCGTCAGGGCCACGACGATGGGCAAAGTGCCCGCCAGCGCGATGCCCGCGAAGACGCGGGTGATGACCAGTTGCGTCAACGATCCCGTCAGAACCGCCGCAAGCGTGAAGCCGCCGAAGCAAAGGGCGCCGAAAACGATAACGCGCTTGCGACCAAAACGATCGGCGAGATAGCCGAGCAGGGGCGGGCCAAAGAATCCCGCCGCCAGCGAACTGCTGAGGAGAACGCCGAGTTCCGGTCCTCTGAGACCCCATTCCTTGATCAGCCCCGGCCCGGCGAAAGCCGCCGCGCCGAGATCGAAGCCATCGGTCATCATGACGAGAAAGGCGAGGACGAGAAGCCGGATATTGAAGCCGGTGATCTTCTGCCGGTCGAGCACGGCGCCGACATCGATTGTGTTATCGGTCATGAACCCCTCCCCCCTTGTTGCTTTATTCGGCGTGCGCCGTGTCGGTCGTCAGGATCGGGCCGCGGCCCCGGGAATAAGATAGCGGCCCATGTCGTCGCGTTCGACGCCGTCCGCGCGCAGGGATTCAAGCTCGCGCACGATTTCGCGCCCATCGCGGCTGCCGACGGCGGCCATGAGTTCCTCGAAGCGCTTTGGCCCATCGCGCAGCGCCGCGACGATTGTCTCGAAGCGTTTGCCCTCGTAGGTCGGCGGCGCGGGCGTCTTGAGTTCCCAGCGCTGGGCGTGCTGCATCGGCCAGGTCAGGTCGTAACCCGCCTTGGAGCCGGTCGCGGCGCCATGGAGCGAGGGATCGAGCGGGCTCAGCCGCATTCCCGAACCGACGATCAGATCGCGATCGGGCTGGAAGCGCGTGCCAAACGCCCATTCCATCTGGCGATCGGAAAAAATATCGATGTCCGGGTCGACGGCGAAGACGTTCTTGATTCCGCAGGCTCCGATCACCGCGTAGAGCGCGCTGCGCGCCTCGCCGGGAAAGCGCTGCCGCAGGGAGAAGCGAACGCTCATCGAGCCGCCAGCCGCGACCGGCGCGTAAACGGCGACCGGCTCGCGGATGACCGTGCGCAAGGTTTGCCAGACCATGAGTTCGCTGCGCAGCGCCTCGAGGTTCGACGTGTCGGTGAGGTCCATGCGACTGCCGCTGATCGTCGCCGTCTGGAACACGGCGTCGCGTCGCCGCGTGATCGCCGTCACGTGAAAGACGGGATTGAGTTTCACGCCGCCGTAATAGCCGAGGTACTCGCCAAAAGGGCCTTCCTTCTCGGAAAAGCCCCTGGCGTCGAGATAGCCTTCGATCACCATTTCCGCGTCGGCGGGAACGCGAATGTCGTTCGTGACGCATTTGACCACCGGCAGGGGCGCGGCCCGCAATGACGAGATCAGGCTGAGTTCATCGCCGGGCACTTTCATGGTCGCGGCGACCGCGTCGATCGGGTGGCAGCCAACAACAAAGCTGACCGCGAGTTTTTCGCCGCGCGCGCTCGCGGCGAGATAGATGGCGCGCAGATCGCTCGGCGCGTTGAGATCGACGCCGGTCTCGCGCTTGCCGCGCAGCATGAGACGCCGCAGACCTACATTGGTGTGACCCGTGGCTGGATCAATCGTGAAATCGATGGACGCGGAAATGAACGGCGCGCCATCCATTCCATGCTGCAAATGCACCGGCAACGTGGTGACATCGACATCGGCTCCTGACTGGATCATTTCATGGACCGGCGCCTGCGCGGAGGACAGCTCGACGATCTCCGGTTTCAATCCAAGGCGACGCTCGACCTCGAGCGCGACATCCCGCGTTGGCACGCCGAACGCGCGCGCCAGCCGCTCGCGACCGCCCACGACATTTCCGACGAGTTCGTCTCCGCCCGCGTTCTTGAACCAGATCGCTTTCGCGGACCCCGCAAGCCTCGTCGCGATATCGGCCAGTTCGACGCGTTCGTTCACGATTTCCAGTTCGTCCGTGCCCGCCAGACCCTCCAGAAAGGTCCGCAGGCGGAACGTGTCGAGATCGCGGTCGTGGATTGTCATCGCCGAGCTGGTCATCTCGCTCTCCCTTTGAAATGCGTGTTCGCGCTTGCCGTGAAGTATCGCGATAACGCGGGCTTTCCGCAAGCGACGGCCCCGACCCTTATTCGGGCTTGATGCCGAGATCGCTGGTGATCTTGCGCCAATATTCGATCTGCTGGTTGAGAAAAGCCGCGGCGCTGGCGGGCGAACCGACCCCGCCCTCCTCGTATTCATAGCCGAGCTTCGGCCCCATCGCGATGACCTGGGGGTCGCGCATGGCCTTGGCGAAAGCGCCGTTGAGTTTCATGATGATGTCGTCGGGCGTGCCCGCCGGCGCCATCACGAGAAACCAGCCGCTGAAATCGAACCCCGGCAGGAGTTCGGACGCCGCGGGAATATCGGGATAGGCGCGCATCCGCTTGACCGCCGTGACGGCGATCGGCCGCAACACGCCGTCCTCGACCGCCGGCTGCGTGATGGCGACGGGAAAGACGCCCGCCTGCACGCGCCCGGCCATCAGGTCCTGAACGCCGTTCATGATATTGGGATAGCTGACGAGCACGAACTTCGACCCGGCGCGGAAATTCAGCACCTGACCAGTGATTCCCGCCAGATTGCGCGGCCCATCGACGGCCAGGGAATAGGCGCCGGGGGTCTTTTGATCGAGCGCGATCAGCTCCCGCAGCGTCCTGGCCGGCACGTCCCGGTGCACCAGAATGTAGTTGTGCGAGATGTTGATGAAGGCGACCGGCCTGAAATCCCGCAGGGGATCATAGGGCAGGTCCTTCGTCAGAAACGGATTGGCCGCCAGCGCGCTCGATGTGGCGAAGAACAGCCTGTAGCCGTCCGGCGGCGCATGGGCGACCGCCATGGCGCCAATGGCGTTGCTGCCGCCCGGCTTGTCCTCGACAATCACGCTCTGGCCCAAAAGTGGCTCAAGGCGGCTCGCCAGCAGCCGCGCCATCGTGTCGGGCGCCGACCCCGGCCCATTGGAGACAACCATAGTAATGGGCTTTTGTGGCCAGCCCTGCGCTCTCGCGGAGAAGGCCCAAAAGGCGCCCGCCAACGTCAGCGCGATAAAAGCGGGTGATAGGAACCCCGCGCGTATATGCTGATTTTGCACCCTCACCGCCGCTCCCCCCGTTCCCGGGGCCCGTTCTCCCGTCCGCGTGGGCGATCGGGGCGAGCCAAGGCGGCAATCTGGTGCAGACATGCGGCGGTGACAAGCCGTCGTGGCAATGCCGCGGATATTTCATGAAATGGAGTCGGATCGCCTGGTCGCGACCGGGCGATCCGACTCTTATATCGAGACGGAATAGCGGCGCGCATACGCCTGCAGTCGCGACCTGAGACCCGATTTCATCGATTCTACGCCGAAAAGACAACATCGTAGATGACGGGTTCGACGCTTTTCGCGATTTCCGCGCAAAGCGCCATCTGACGAAGCGCCAATGGATCGTCGTTCATCGCGTCGAAATCGGTCTTGCTCGCCCACTGGGCGTAATTGACGACGCGCGCCCCATCCATGCTCTTGTGAATACTTGCGGATATGAAGCCTCGCCTGGGGCGCATCACTTCTTCTATCGCCTCCATGAGAGCCGCGACAAGGCTGTCGGCTTTTTCGGGAGCGACCTTGTAGGTGTTGATCAGGGTCATCGTCGTCGCCACCGATGAAATGGTCGCGGCCTTCGCGCCCAGGAGGGTTTGCGCACTCTTGACTTCATCAAGCCGCGGAGGCTCCCCCCCAGACATACCCTCGTCCGTGGCCGTTTGCAGTGAAATCGCGTCTGACTCCCATTGCGCCAGAATTCCGGCTTTTTCCTTTTTCGTGAGGTGATCCGCGGAGACGACCTTGCTCGGATTGTCGAAGACTGCCGTTGGACTGGCCTTCGCCTCGACCGCCAAAGCCTTTCGAACGGGCGCTGAAGGAGCATTCTTTTTATTCGTCATGACTGAGCCTATTCACAACTTCGATGAATGATCTCTCCTGGACTTGAATAGTCGCGAGGAGCTGGTCCCGGACGGGACCTTTGCGCGGCGAAGCGCGCTATGCCTTCGTTCCACCGTGGGTCGCCAGCAAATCGACCATGTCGCTGGCATGCTCCTCCTCGACGGCGAGGATCGATTCAATCATCACGCGCGGGGTAGGATCGTTGTCGTCGAAGAAGCGGATCAACTCCCGATAGTGATCAACGGCAATTCGCTCGGCGATCAGATTTTCACGAATCATCGCATTCAAATCCGCGCCGGTTGAATATTCGGACGCAGCCCGACTAGCCAGGCCCTTGGGGTTGAAATCGGGCTGACCGCCAAGCTGGTTGATGCGTTCGGCGACGGCCATCGCGTGTTCCTGTTCCTCCGTCGCGTGCTGCGCGAATTCCGCCTTGACGCTCTCGCTCGAAAGGCCGGTGGCGGCGATCGAATGCTGGGTATATCTGAGAACGCAAACCAGTTCGGTGGCGAGAACGGTCTGCAAAATCTCGATGGTTCGGGCCACGTCGCCAACATAGGTCTTACTCACGACACCCCGCTCAATGTGTCCGCGCGCGCGTTCGCGCAGGGTCTTGACATCGCTCAGGAAAGGTTCGGCTTCCGCGGCCTTGGCGCTTGATGGGCTGTTCATGGTGGTTTTCCCGTTGAATTTATGTGTCGGACATTTGACGGCGTGAACAGCTAACTGCCTCAGGCACAGGTTGCTGCTGGAAACCAGAACCGGGCACGAAGCCGAGGCGCGATTATCCAGGATACGGTTATTGCAAAAGCGGCGGCAACGCCGACGACCCAAGGCAACAGCCGCATGACTGAGTCCGACAATGGTGTCGCCAGAACAATGACCACTCCAACGCCAAACAAAACCGCCTGAACCATCATGAAGATGAGAGCGGAGATTGGCAGCCGGGCTGACATCGAATGGCTCCTCGGTATTACGCGCCACGATTGATGACGCGATGTCATGACGACGGCGCATCGGCGCGCGCACCGCAGCTTGTCCAACCAAACTAGTCAGGAACGTTCACGCCTCGCTAGGCTCGGAAACTACTCATCGCATCGAGAGTTGACGCGCGGCGAGGATATTGGCCCGGTTTCGGGACAAGGCTGCTAGCCAGACGCGAAGCTTTGCCGGCGTCCCTGGCGCGGCCACGCCACGGGCGGCGGTCGTTCGACCAACCGGGATCGCGCATCGCGCGAGATGCGTGTTTTCCGAACCTATCGTCGAATGTCCGAGCCTGTAGAATTCCATGGAGACAGTTGAACCGGCGAGGAAATAATCATGGGACGCGGAATTTTACTCTGGTTTCTGGGAGTGCCGATCCCCGTAATCATCCTCATTGCACTTCTTTATAGATAGGGGCGCGACAATGACGATGTTGGAAATCACGACCCTCGCCGAGGGTAATTTGGGCGATGCCCGCGCGGCCACCACGCGCTCGGTCTCGTGGAGCGCGGTCATCGCCGGCGCGATTGTCGCCGTGGCGTCATCGTTGGTTTTATTGCTGTTTGGCTCCGGGCTCGGGCTTTCCATGGTCTCGCCGTGGTCGTTCAATGGCGTCAGCCCGACGACCTTCGCGGTATCGACGGCCATCTGGCTCATCGTGGTTCAATGGCTATCTTCCGCCTTGGGCGGGTATTTGACGGGTCGGCTCCGAACAAGATGGGTCGGACTTCATGGCGATGAATCTTTCTTTCGCGATACCGCTCACGGCCTCCTCATGTGGGCTCTTGCCACGGTCCTGGTGGCCAGTGTTCTAAGTTCCGCCGCGACCGCGATTGCCGCGCGAGGCGCGGGTTCGCCGCCGGAGACAATCGCGCAAACCCCGGCACGGATGAGTTCGGCCAACGTCGAGGCCGCGTCGAGTTCGCCGACTGGTTATTACGTCGACCTCATGTTTCGCCCCGAAGGCGAGGCGATACTGTCGTCGAATGCCGTGACGGCGGCCCAGTTCGCCGCGAACTCCCGAGCCGAGGCCGCGCGAATCCTGAAGATGCCGTCGATGGACGGGCGGGTATCGGCGGCCGATACGAGTTATCTCGCGCGGCTTGTCGTCGCGCGAACCGGGCGGTCATCCGCCGATGCCCAGGCGCACGTCGCCGACGTTCTACTCCAAATGGATCTGGCGCGAACCAGGGTAAAGGAAACCCTGGAGAAAACCAGAAAAGCCGGAATTACGACATCGCTTCTCACGGTTCTGGCCTTGATCGTGGGCGCGTTCATCGCAAGCGCCGCCGCTGCCTTCGGGGGCCACGTCCGCGACGAAATGTGAGCGGACCTCACAGGCATCGTCGAATGTTCATGGTCGCGCTTTCGACATATCCAATGCCCGATCAAGCGCCTCGACGACATGGATTGTCCCGCGCGCCGCGCCATCGCGGATTTGATGACCGCACGAAAAGCCATCGGCCACGATGATCGTATCGGCCTTGGCGGCGCGAATCGCGGGAAACAATGTCAATTCACCCATCGCCATGGAAACGTCGCGCGTTTCGGACTGATACCCGAACGCGCCGGCCATGCCACAGCAACTCGACTCGATCTGGCGTACATCGAGGCCCGGAATAAGGCGAAGCACGCGTTCCGTCGCGTTCATCACGCCGAAACTCTTTTGATGACAATGGCCGTGCAGCAGCGCGCTTGCCGCGATCGGCGCCAGCGACAGGTTGAACCGCCCGGCGTCGATTTCCCGCGCGACAAACTCCTCGAAGAGCAGCGCGACCGCCGCGACGTTGTCGGCCGCATCGCCTAGCCGCATTGCCGTTGTCTCGTCGCGGAACGTCAGCAGGCAACTCGGTTCGAGCCCGATGATGGGAACGTTGCGTTCGGCGAAGGGCGCCAGGGCCGCGAGGGAACGCGATACTTCGGCGCGGGCCTCGTCGACGAGCCCGGCGGACAGAAAAGTGCGGCCACAACAAAGCGGCCGCGTCGTTCCATCCACCGCTCGGGGAACATGAACCCGATACCCCGCCGCGATGAGAACGCGGATCGCCGCATCAAGCTTCTCGCGGGCGAAGGCGGTGTTGAACGTATCGGCGAACAGCACAACTTCCGGCCCGCCGTCCGGCCCCACGCTTTTGCCCTGAAGGTCGAAACGATCACGGCGCCAGGTAGGCAAGCGACGTTTCGACGAAAACCCCAGAAATCGTTCCGACAGTCTGGCAAGCAGAGGACTCTTGTCACGCAGATTGAACAGCGCATGAAGGCGAGATCCAGCCGCCGCGTATCGTGGGAGATAGGCGATCAGGCGTTCACGGAGCCCTAGCTTGCCTCGCCGCGCGCGCGCCGCGAGAACCTCGATCTTCATCCGCGCCATGTCGACGCCCGTCGGGCATTCGCGCCGGCAGGCCTTGCAGGATACGCAGAGCTTGAGCGTTTCGGCCATCTCGTCGGAGGCCATGGCGTTCGCGCCCAACTGGCCGGAGATAGCCAGACGAAGGCTATTGGCCCGGCCACGCGTCACGTCGCGCTCGTCCCGCGTGGCGCGATAGGATGGACACATGACGCCGCCAGCGAGCTTGCGGCATTCGCCATTGTTGTTGCACATCTCGATGGCGCCGGAGAGCCCACCCGCCCGCCCGGGATAGGCGGACCAGTCCAGCGCGGGTTGGAAATCGCTCACGCGGTAATCAGGTCCGAACCGGAATTTCGTGCGATCATCGAAGCGCGGCGCGCGAACGATCTTGCCCGGATTGTAAAGGCCCTGGGGATCGAAGCGGTCCTTCACCTCCTCGAAAGCGCGCACGAGGCGACCGCCGAACATCGTCTCGTGAAATTCGGACCGGACAATGCCGTCGCCATGTTCGCCGGAATGGGAACCCTTGTAGGAGCGCACAAGTTCGAATGCCTCCTCGGCGATCGCGCGCATGGCCGCGACATCCTTGTCCAGTTTCAGGTTGAGAATGGGCCTCACGTGCAGACAACCCTCGGAGGCATGGGCGTACCATGTGCCCCGCGTTCCATGCTTCTCGAAAACGTCCGTCAGCCTTGCCGTGTATTCCGCGAGGTGTTGCAGCGGCACGGCGCAATCCTCCACGAAGGAGACGGGCTTGCGCTCGTCCTTCATGGACATCATGATGTTGAGACCGGCGGCGCGTAGTTCCGCGATAGCGGTTTGCAGCGCGGGTTCGAGGACCTCGACGACTCCGCCCCACTTGCCGGCGCCCCGGTCCCAGCCAATTCCCAGATCGCCAACAACCTGCGACAGGCGCGCGATGCGGCGGCGGTTTTCCTCGTCGCTTTCCGCGAACTCGACAACGAGAACGGCTTCCGGGTCGCCCCGCAGGAACGCCTTGACCGTCGGCTTGAAGATCGGAATGTCCGCCGCCAGACCGATCATGGTCCTGTCGACAAGTTCGACCGCGATGGGGTTCAGAGCGACGATGTATTGCGCCGCGTTCATCGCCTCGTGAAACGAACCGAAGTGGCAGACGCCAACCGCGCGGCGGCCCAGCAATGGCGACAGCTTCAATTCGATCGCGTTGGAAAAGCCGAAGGTCCCCTCCGAGCCCACGAGCAAATGCGCGAGATTGACCGAACCATCGGATTGTCGTCCGCGGGTCGTGAGGGCATCGAGGTTGTAGCCGCCGACACGGCGCTGGACGGCGGGAAACCGCGCGGCGACTTCGTCGGCTTCGCGCGCCCCGATCGCAAGCAGGTCGGCGAAAAGGCTCCGCCGCGCGTCGGTCGCCGGAACGTCGGAGAGATCGGCTTGCACGACGCCGAAATGCGCGGCGGAACCATCGGCGAGCACGGCGTCAATGGACAGGACATTGTCGCGCGTTGTGCCGTAGCGAAGCGAGCGCCCGCCACATGAATTGTTGCCGGTCATCCCGCCGATCGTCGCGCGCGACGCGGTGGAAACATCGACCGGAAACCACAGGCCATGCGGTTTCAGGCGTCGATTGAGGTCATCGAGCACGAGGCCTGGTTCAACCCGGCATGACCGACCGGCGACATCGAGTAAAAGAACCCTGTTCAGATGCTTCGAACAATCGATGACTAGCGCGTCATTGACGGTCTGACCGCTTTGCGAGGTCCCGCCGCCGCGCGGCAATATTGGAATTTTTTCCGATCGGGCGATTGAGAGAGCATTCGCGGCTTCATCAATGGTTCGAGGAATGACAACGCCGAGAGGCATGATCTGATAGGCCGAGGCGTCCGTCGCGTAACGCCCACGCGAAAAGGCGTCGAACAGAACCTCCCCGGCGCCGCCATCGCGCAATCGGCGCTCAAGCAACGCCACGGACCCGCTCATTTCGACCTCCCCATGCTTGACGAATTGTGGCATCTATCATTCATTCGGGCAAACCGGTCGCCAAACCGATCAATGCGGGGAACGTTCATGAGCAGCAACGCACGACGACGCGCTGGCCGTCATTTTCTGCAGATTCCTGGTCCCAGCCCGGTGCCGGAACGAATTTTGCGGGCTATGGACATGCCGGTCATCGATCACCGCGGGCCGGAATTCCAGAAACTCGGAAAGCGCGTACTGGAAAAGCTCAAGGGCATTTTCAAGACGCGCGGTCACGTGTTCATTTTTCCCGCGTCTGGCACTGGCGCATGGGAAGCCGCGCTGGCAAATCTTTTTTTGCCTGGCGACAAGGTATTGATGTTTGAAACAGGCCAATTCGCCACGTTGTGGAAAAGCATGGCCCAACGGCTCGGTCTCGAGCCGGAGTTTATCGCCAGCGACTGGCGGGGTGGCGTTGATGCATCGCTGATCGAGAAGCGCTTGCGCGAGGACAAGGACCACGCGCTCAAGGCCGTCTGCGTGGTGCACAATGAAACGTCGACTGGCGTGACTTCGCGAATCGCGGAGGTGAGGAAGGCGATCGATGCCGCCAGTCACCCCGCGCTCTTGCTTGTTGATACGGTTTCCGGATTGGGATGCGCGGACTATCGCCACGAGGAATGGGGTGTCGATGTCAGCGTTTCGGGTTCGCAAAAGGGATTGATGTTGCCGCCGGGAATTTCTTTCAACGCGGTCAGCGACAAGGCGCTGGAGGCATCGCGCAAGGCCAAAACGCCAAAGCTTTTCTGGTCGTGGGAAGAAATGATCCCACACAACGCCAACGGGTTTTTTCCCTATACGCCGGCGACGAATCTTCTCTATGGCCTCGATGTCGCCATCGACCTGCTGAATGAGGAAGGCCTCGACAACGTGTTCGCGCGGCATGGTCGACTGAGCGAAGCCACGAGGCGCGCCGTCGCGGCGTGGGGTCTCGAAACAGTTTGTCTCGATGCGCGGCTGCATTCGCCAGTCCTGACGGGCGTATTGCTTCCGGATGGTCACAACTCAGATGAATTCCGGCGGATTGTTCTCGAAACTTTCGATATGTCCCTCGGCATCGGCCTTGGCCGCCTAGCTGGCAAGGCCTTCCGGATCGGCCATCTCGGCGACATCAACGACCTGACATTGCTGGGCGCCCTCGCTGGCGTCGAAATGGGACTTGGTCTCGCGGGCGTCCCGCACCGAAAAGGTGGCCTCACCGCCGCGATGGAATTTCTCGCGGACGCCTCGAACAGCGATCGCGCCAAATAGGATCGCGGCGAACGACCCAACGCACCGGGGGGAAATTCATGACGCGCTATTTCAAGGCTACGAACGTGGTCCTCGGGTTGCTGTGCGTCATGTATTTCGTCACGTATATCGACCGCGTCAACGTCAGCACCGCCGCGAGCGCGATCCAGAAGGAGTTGCAATTAACCAATACGCAGCTTGGTCTGATCTTTTCCGCCTTCGCCTATCCCTACCTCGTCTTTCAGGTCTTTGGCGGATGGGTTGGCGACAGGTTCGGGCCGCGCAAGACCCTGTTCGTTTGCGGATTTATCTGGGCCGTAGCCACCGCGCTCACCGGCCTTGCCGCCGGCATGGTTTCGCTGTTCCTCGTTCGCGTCCTGCTTGGCTTTGGTGAAGGCGCAACGTTTCCGACGGCCACGCGCGCGATGCAATACTGGACGCCTGCCGCCAGCCGCGGATTTGCTCAGGGCCTCACGCATGCATTCTCGCGGCTGGGTAACTCGATCACGCCGCTTCTCGTCGCATCGCTGATGGCGGCGTTCACCTGGCGAGGCAGTTTCGTCGTTCTCGGCGCCGTGAGTCTTATCTGGGTTATTGCGTGGGTCTGGTATTTCCGCGACGAACCAAGGGACCATCCGTCGATCACGACCGAGGAACTCGCGATTTTACCCTTGCCCAAGGACAAGGCGCGACCCGTCGTTCCGTGGGGACCGCTGATCGCGCGGCTGTTGCCAGTGACATTCACCTATTTCTGCTACGGCTGGTGCCTGTGGCTTTATCTCAACTGGCTGCCGCTTTTCTTCAAGAACACATTCGGCCTGGATATCAAGGATTCCGCCATTTTCGCCTCTGGTGTTTTCTTCGCGGGCGTTGTCGGCGACACCCTTGGAGGCATATTGTCGGATGGCATTTACAAAAAGACCGGCAATGTCCGCCTTGCGCGATTGAGCGTGACGGTGCTCGGTTTCACCGGGGCCCTCGCCTGCCTGCTGCCGATTATCTGGATACACGACATCAATATCGTCGCCGCGTGCCTGTCCGGCGGCTTCCTCTGTGCCGAACTGGTCATCGGTCCCATGTGGGCCATTCCCATGGATGTGGCGCCGAAATATTCAGGTACGGCATCCGGCCTCATGAACACGGGGTCTGCCTTCGCGGCGATCGTCTCGCCCCTGTTCGCGGGCTTTGTCATCGACCTCACGCGGAACTGGTACTTGCCGTTTTACATGTTGATGGGCTTCCTCGTTCTTGGCGCCGTCAGCGCGTTCTTCATGCACCCGGAACGGCCATTCACCGAGCCGGGCTGATCTATTCGGGGACCAGGCGGCGCGGGCCGCGACCCGCGATGCGCGCCATGAAATTTTGCGCCACCAATTTTCGCGGTGGCGCACGGAGCCCAGCAAGGGAGCCGACGGCGGCCGATTCCGCCGATCCACGATCATCGCTTGCTGAACGGATGAAAGCCGCTTAGCTTTGATTGAGTGGGCGCTTGGCGCGTTTCAACGCCGAATCGCAGTTGCTCACACCATGGAAACAGAGCTAAACCAACCCCGACAAACCGAACCGAACCGGCCATTTGCTTTTTGTTTCTTGCGCTGTTGGCTATGCTGAATATCGAGATGTCCAAGAGAATACTTGTAACGGGCGGCGCTGGCTTCATCGGCTCGGCCGTCGTGCGGCGGATTATCCGCGAAACAACTCACGAAGCGCTCGTCTTCGACAAATTGACCTATGCCGGCAATCTGTCCTCACTGGCGTCCGTGGCGAACGACAACCGCTTTCATTTCATTCATGGAGACATTTGCGACGCGCTGACTGTTCGCGCCGCGTTCGAGAGCTTTCGTCCCGACTGGGTGATGCATCTGGCCGCCGAGAGCCACGTCGATCGCTCAATCGACGGTCCTGCGGCTTTCATCCAGACCAATCTGGTGGGCACTTACGTTCTGCTTCAGGAGGCCTTGCGATTTTGGCTTGGATTGACGGGCAATGCCGCTCAAGGCTTTCGATTTCATCATGTCTCGACGGATGAGGTGTTTGGTTCGCTCGGCGAGGTTGGTCTGTTTCGGGAGGATACGCCCTACGCGCCGAATTCGCCCTATTCGGCCTCCAAGGCTGGATCCGATCATTTGGCGCGAGCCTGGTTGAACACCTATGGGTTGCCGATCGTCATGACCAATTGCTCGAATAACTACGGCCCCTACCATTTTCCTGAAAAGCTCATCCCGCTGATGATCCTCAATGCGCTCGAACGAAGGCAATTGCCCGTCTATGGCGACGGAGGAAACATCCGTGACTGGCTATTTGTCGAAGATCACGCTGAAGCGTTGCTGCTGGCGGTGGAGCGCGGCTGCGTCGGCGAAAGCTACAACATTGGAGGACAGTGTGAACTCAGCAATATTGCGGTGGTCAACGCCATATGCGATTTGATGGATAAATTGTCGCCACATCGAGAATTAGGGCCCCATCGCGCCCTGATTGGCCACGTGCCGGATCGGCCCGGCCACGATCTGCGTTACGCCATCGACTGTGGAAAGATCGAACGGGAACTTGGCTGGCGTCCACGTGAAAGTTTTGAAAGCGGCCTACGCAGGACCGTCGTCTGGTATCTCGAAAATCGCGAATGGTGGAGTAAGGTGAATTCCGGCGCCCATGATCGTGAGCGCCTAGGATTATTGGGATGAAATGCGGACAATGACTGGTTTAATTGTAGAGCCGACGGCGATTTCGGACGTAAAAATTGTCACGCCGAGACGACTGGGCGATCATCGCGGATTTTTTTCCGAAACATACAATCGAGACGCTTATCGCGAGGCCGGGATTGAGGTTGAA
>CAISJZ010000462.1 GCA_903885755.1 uncultured Hyphomicrobiales bacterium
GTCCGAAAAATCCTTGCCGGTGTAAACCGCGACCACGCCGGGGGCGGCGGTCGCCTCCGCGATATCGATGCCGAGGATTTTGGCGTGAGCGCGCGGCGAGCGAACAAACGACGCGAAAAGGGTGTCGGAGGGGCGCATGTCGTCGGTGTACTGGCCCTCGCCACGCAGAAGCGGGCCATCCTCGTAACGGCCGGCCCATTTCCTCATCGAACGATCGCTCATGTGTTTCTCCTGAACGTCTGGCGAACGCGTCTCGCCACCTGCGTGTAGGCTCGATGTTTCATGCCTGCCTCGGCCAAGTCAATCCGGCGCGATCGGCGACTTGACCGGGGCCGCGCTTGAGTTATCTCTTGTGAAAGGCGGGCGCGCCTCGCAAACGGGGGTTTTGGGATGGTCGCGGCGCATCATCGAACCAACCGGCTGCAAATCATCGCGTACTCGATCATCACGATCGTGCTGGCGGTCGCCGCAGCGTTCGGCATATCGTGGTTCCTGCTCAATCCCAAGCCCCTGAAACTGGCTGTCGGCCCGGCCGGAGGCGTTTACGCCCGCTTCGCCGAGAAACTGGTGGCGGTTGTGGCGCGCGAAAGCCGCCTCACGAGAATTGTCGCCATCAACACCGACAACGACGGCGATAGTCTGACGCGGCTGCATCGCGGGACCGTCGATCTCGCCATCGCGCGAACGGATTCCAAGGTTCCCGCGGACGCCCGCGCGGTCGCGCTGCTTGAACGCGAACTGATGTATGTCGTTACCTCCAAAGCTCGCCGGTTTTCCTCGCTCGCGAGCCTCAAGGGCATGAAGGTCGCGATTCCCGGCAAGGACCCGCAGAACGAGATTTTCATCAAGCGGTTGCTGGAGACGGTTGAAATCGCCGCGGTGTCCTATGCCGGACAGACGGTGCCTCAGGACGCGTCGTTCGAGAAACTGCTGATCGCGCCCGCGCCGGCGCCGTTTCAGGCGGTTGTCGCGTTGACGCCTGTTTCCTATTTCGGAGGAACGGCGCAGCGCGACCAGATCGGCCATCGGGTCTCGCAATTTGAATTGCACGGCATCGACGGGGGCGGGGCCATCGAAAAGAAGGTTCCCGGCGTCTTTTCGGAGACCATGGACGCGGGGATGGTCGCGTCATCGCCGGCCTGGCCAGACGACGATGTCGATACCGTTGGCCTTCACCACCTGCTGCTGACGCGCAAGCAAATGTCGGGTCCGAAAGCCGCCGAACTCACCCGGATCATCGTCGAGAACAAGGAGGAACTCGGTCTCGATCATGAATTCGCCACGCTGATCGAGCCGCCCGACGCAGACAAGACGGCGCAGATTCTGGCCCATCCCGGCTCGGCTGATTATGTCAACGACGAGGTGAAGACCTTCCTTGATCGCTACGGCGACCTTTTCTACATCAGCACGGCGGCGGCGGGCCTGATCGGCTCGGTTTTTGTCGCGATCTATTCCTGGGTCACCCGCGTCGATCCCATCCGCGCCAGTTCGCTGGCGGGCGATAACGTGCTTGTCGGCGAGCGAATCAAGAAAGCGACCGCCCTCGGCGAACTCGATGTCGCGGAAACCGAGATGGAGGACATCCTCAAGCGCGTGCTGACGGGGCTTCAGGACGAAACCATGTCGGCCGAGGGTCTTGACGCCTTCCGGCTGTCCCATGACAACGCTCGCCGGGCGCTGATGACCCGCCGGAACGCCCTGATCGGCGGAGCCGGCCATGAGCCAGCGCGGGCGACAAGCGAGGAAACCGGCTGAATCCGCCAAAATCGCCAACCCTAAAATCCCGCTTGGCGTCCGCGATTCGACCCGCTATAAGGCGCTTCACGTGGCGCGAGACCGACCGGTCCCGCGCCTCGATTATTTTATGGCGGTCGGTTGGCGCCTCCGGGAAACCCCTGGATCGCCGCGCCGTCATCGTCCAGAACAGGATGCCGCGATGGCCAATCCGATCGAATTTCTGACGCAGGTGCGGGCGGAGGCCAACAAGGTCACCTGGCCTTCGCGGCGCGAGACCCTGATCACGACCGCGCTCGTGCTGGTGATGGTCATTCTCGCGAGCATCTTCTTCGTGTCGGTGGATCAGGCGCTACGCCTGATCGTCACCTTCGTCCTTTCCCTCGCGCATTGATTTCGGGACACGTCATGGCCACGCGCTGGTACATCGTTCCCGCCTATTCGACCTTCGAGAAGAAGGTCGCTGAA
>CAISJZ010000463.1 GCA_903885755.1 uncultured Hyphomicrobiales bacterium
CGATCTGCCGCGGTTTCTTGAGTTGCGCGACAAGCACAACGCCTGGCTCATGATCGACGAGGCGCATTCGATCGGGGTTCTCGGCAAGGGTGGCCTCGGCGTAACCGAGCATTTCGGTCGAAAGCCAAGTGAAATTGATCTGATCGTCGGCACCCTTTCGAAGACCTTTGTCTCGTCGGGAGGATTCGTCGCGGGAAGCAAGACCGTGATCGAATGGCTCCGTTATAGCCTGCCAGGATTTGTTTACAGCGTTGGGCTCGCTCCGCCCATCGTCGCCGCCTCCCATGCCGCGCTTGAGCTCATGATCGAAGAGCCGGAGCGCCTTGAACGTTTGCGGGGGAATGCCCGACGGTTTCTCGTGGGCGCGAGGAAGCTTGGTCTGGACACTGGCGACGCGGTCGATGGCGGCGTCGTCCCTATCATTTTCAAGGAAATCGAAAAAACCATCATGGTGTCACGCGCCCTTCTCGAGGCAGGATACTATGTGCCGCCAATCTTTCAGGTTGGCGTGCCGAAGGACAAACCTCGCCTTCGATTCTTCATGTCCGCGCAACACACGCATGATGAAATCGATGGTGTCCTGGCGGCGATGGAGCAGGCCATTTCGGTCTATTCAAGTTCGACCGCCGCCAATGGATGAGTCATCACGGAGCCGGGCGCGTTTTCGCGCCCGTGCTCCCTATGCTGTCAAGTTAGCGCTCCTTCGCAAGGGAAGTTTCCACTCCGCATGACCGATGATTTTCTTCGACTCGATGGCGTCGATCCACATCGATTGCGCGCGCCCGCGATCCTCGCGGCGCATCCCGACGCGCGCGAACTTATTGGTCGCAACCCCTGGACCGCGGCGATCACATTGGCGATCGTCGGCGGACAAACCGCCGTTGCGATTTTGATCGGAAGATGGTTTCCCGGCGCCTGGTGGGCGGCGCTGATAGCCGCGGCCTGTATCGGCGCCTTCGCGAACCACGCGCTTTATGTCGTCGTCCACGACGCCACCCATTCGGTGATCTTCCGGAGCGCCTGGGCCAATAGACTGGTCCTCGTGCTCGCCGACCTGCCAAACATCATGCCGGGCTCCATGGCGTTCCGTGGTTACCACCTGCTGCATCACTCCAACAGGAGCCAGTATTACGGCGATCCCGACATTCCCAATGTCTGGGAGGCCCGCCTTGTTCGCAACATCTGGTGGCGAAAAGCTCTATGGCTCATGGTGTTTCCGTGGCTACAGGTGGCGCGTATCGTCCGCGTGCCAAGAATTGCGCTGTTCGACGCCTGGGCGTTGATCAATTACGCGACCTGCGCGGCATACGCCGTCGCCATCTGGATGCTCGCCGGCTGGACCGGCGTCATCTATCTCTTTGCGTCCTTCTGGTTCGCGACCGGCCCGCATCCGCTCGGCGCGCGATGGATTTCCGAACATTACGTTCTGAACCCAGGCCACGACACCAGCAGTTATTACGGCCCGTTGAACAGGATCGCCCTGAACATCGGCTACCACAATGAGCATCACGACTTTCCGCGCATTCCCTGGAACAGGTTGCCGAGGCTCAGGGCCATGGCGCCGGAGTTCTACGATCCCCTGCCGGCGCACGAGTCATGGTCGAAGCTGTTCTTCAACTTCATTTTCGATTCCAGATACTGGCTGTATTCACGCGTCGTGCGACCGGATCACGCAACCGCGCCGGCGGAATAGTCGGAGAGAGAACCGCGCTCCGGCCCTTCAGGCCCCCGCGACCGCCCTTCGCCACGGCTGTCGGACCACCAGCGTGACGCAACCCGGCAAAACCGATCCGGCCAGGAACGCCAGATGCTGCAGCATCGCCATCGCGACGGCGCTATCGGAAGGAATTCCGCAGGCCACATAAGCAATTCCGGCAGCCGCCTCATATATCCCGAGATTTCCCGGCGGGCCTGGAAGAATCGTTGCAATCGACAGCGCCGCGACCACCAGCAGAGCCGTGGCGGGCGAGACGGGCCCGCCGAAGGCCGCCTGCACGCACATGGCGGCAAACACTTCCATCGACCGGCGCGCAAGATAAATCAGAATCGCCAGACCGAAACGTCCTGGCGCACGGATAACCGCGAGGTGACTCGCGAGATCGGACACAAGGGCAAGGGCCTTGCCAGGCAGGCCACCCCGCCTTTCCGCGCTACGGCGGCTCGCGCCTTCCGAATGCACGACGATGAACATGACCGCCAGAAGCGCCGCGACGACACCCAACAACGTCAGCGCGACGGTGCGCATGACACCCGGCGCCGGCGCGAAAGCGATCGCCGCGCCGATTATGATGACCTTGACCAGGCCGGTCAGCAACTGGTCGAGGCTCAGAAGCGACAGCGCGCCGCCGGCGCGAAGGCCAGCGCGACGCACCAGCATGAAAATCGCCACCGCACCGCCACCCAGCCCCGACAGGGCCTGAATTGCCGCCAGCGTGACGCTCTGCGCCTCGAACAGGCTGGTCAGCGTCGGTCGACGGGCCGGCGGAATCAACAGCCGCCATGCCGCGATCCACAGTGGCAACCCCATCACGTTGAAGCAAAAGGCGCCAATGATCCACCAGGAATCCGCGGACCGCAGGGAGGCCATCACTTTTGGCCAGTCAAGAGCGCGCGCGAACCAGGCGACGATCAAAATAGCCAGCATCCAAAGAACGCACCAGAGCAGAATCACGTGTGATGGCGGTCGACGCGCGCTTTCCGGGCCCATCTTTTCAGCGGTCACGCGCTTGTCTGTTCAGGAGTGAAACCGATCCACTAGCGTCCCAACGTTAATCGAACAAATTCAATTGGTTGGATGGCTCGTTCTCCGAACTTTGGTGTGGCCAGTCCTGAAACAGGCTTAAAACCTGGGTTTTCTCGAAAAGCGCGAGGCTCAAAATCTGTAGGATTTCGTAGAGGCTGGCCGGGATGGCGAGGCGCTTTTTGACGATGGCTACGAGCACGTAGACGCAAATCGCCGACCAGATTTGCGTTTTGACGGCGTTCTCGGATGTTCCGAAAAACGCCTTGATGCGCAGATGTTGCTTGATCCATTTGAAAAACAGTTCGACCTGCCAGCGGTATTTGTAAAGCTGGGCGATGGTCATCGCCGACAGGGCGAAATTGTTGGTGAGGAACACAAGCGTCTTGCCGGTTTCCGCGTCCTTGAATTTGACGCGGCGCAGCGGGTTCTCAAAACCCTGGCGCGTGTAGAATCCGGTTAGCATGATCGTTTGATCGCAGATCAAGCCCGTCGAACGGTCAACGGGGCGCGAATAGCGGCGGCGGGCTTTCATGTTCGACTTGGCGCGGGTGACGAAAAAACTCCCGGCTTCGTCGAGCCGCGCGAGGCGCGTGAAATCGCCGTAGCCGCGATCCATCACGTAGAAGGCGCCGGGCTCCGGCGTCAGATGATCGAGGATGTTGACGTCGTGCATCTTGCCGTCGCTGATATGGATGAACGATGGAATGTTGCCGCGCAGATCGAGCAGCGTGTGCAGCTTCACCGCCGCCTTTGTCGAGCGAAAAGGAGCCCATGCAAACACCGACAGGCACAGATCGATCGTCGATGAATCCAGCGCGTAGACAGTGTCGAGACCTTCAAGGCCCGGCAAGGACTCGTCGATATAAAGCTCGCGCGCCATCGCGATCAGATGTTGCGCAAAGTCGGCGTAAATGCGCCAGTCGCGCACGGCGTTGGCATTGGCCATCGTGTTGCGCGAGACGCGCGGGCAGCGAAAGCCCATGCGGTAGAGTTTGGATGTTTGCGCGCGCAGGCACGCTTCAATGTCGCGCAAGCTTTCGCGCCACGTCAGTTGCGCGAAGGCGAGGCAAAGGAATTGATCGAGGCAGGAAAAATGTTTGACCTTGCGCTCGCCGGTGTAACGCTCCACGCAGCGTCGAAACGTTGTCAGCGGCAGGTGGTCCATGACCTGGGAAAAGACATATTGGCCCAGCGGCATGGCGGCTACCTCGCGAAACGAAAGCCCGCGAGGATGCCGTCAAAACAATTTTGATATCGAGACCATACCAAAACCCAGAATTTGCGCGTTAAGTCAATGTGTTACCGTTCGTCCAAACACAAACGTTGGGACACCAGTGAA
>CAISJZ010000464.1 GCA_903885755.1 uncultured Hyphomicrobiales bacterium
AGGGAAAGATCTGCCAGAACGAGCCGCCGGCGAAGAGAATCACCAGCAGCACCGCGAACAGAAAACTCGGGATGGCGTAGCCCACGATGACGACGCCGGAAGTCCATGCGTCGAAGCGCGATCCGTCGCGCCGCGCCTTGGCGATGCCAAGCGGAATCGAGATGGCATAGGACAGAATGGTCATCCACAGGCCGAGCGAGATCGAGACCGGCAGCTTTTCCCCGATCAGTTTCAGCACGGATGTGTCGCGAAAATAGCTGCGGCCGAAATCGAAGGTCGCGTAATTCCTGACCATCAGGAGGAAGCGCTCGACTGGCGGCTTGTCGAAGCCAAACTGCTTGTTCAATTCCTCGATGAATTTTGGATCAAGCCCCTGCGAGCCGCGATAGCTCGCCTCCGCGCCGCGCGAGGCGAGGGCCGCGCCCATGTCGCTCGATCCCGCGCCGATGCGCGAGCCGGAACTCTGGTCGAGACCCTGCAGTTGCGCCAATACGCGCTCCACTGGCCCGCCGGGCGCGAATTGCACGATAACAAACGAAATCAGCATGATTCCGAGCACGGTCGGAATCATCAGCAACAGTCTGCGCGCGATATAGGCCGCCATTCCCGGGTTCCGCCTTTCGCGCGCTAGCCCTGATAATTGATTTTCTTCGCCTTGTCGGCGTCATACCACCATGTGCCCGGCGCGCCCGTGCCGAATTTCGGCGTTTGCGCGGGTCGTGAAAAAATATCCCAATAGGCGATGCGGGCCTTTTCGGAGACCCACATCGGAACCCAGTAGCGCCCGGCGCGCAGCAGGCGATCAAGGGCGCGACAGGCCACGTCAAGCGTTTGGCGCGTTTGCGCCTTTGCAATCACGTCCAGGAGCGCGTCGATCGCCGGGTCGGCGACGCCGCACATATTGCGCGATCCCTGCGTGCCAGCGGCCTTCGAGCCATAGATGTTGATGAGTTCGACGCCCGGCGTCAGCGAGCCGCCCATCGCCGCCGTCACAATATCGAAGTCGAACGAGTCCGTCCGCCGCTTGTATTGCACGGTATCGACGATGCGCGCGCTCGCGTCGACGCCGAGCTTCTTCAGATTTGCGATAAAGGGCTGGGTATGCGGTTGCAACGCGGGCGAGGAATCCAGAAACTCGATCGCGAATGGCTTTCCATCGGGCAGCAGAAGCTTGCCGCCATCGCGCTTGCAGCCGGCGGCGCGAAGCAGCTCGTCGGCCTTGCGCAACAGGTTGCGATCCGAGCCCGAGCCATCCGTCGCGGGCGGCGACCATGGCTCGCCAAAGACCTCGTAGGGCACATGACCGCGGAAGGGTTCGAGCAGCGCCAACTCCTCCGGCCCCGGCTTGCCCCTGGCCTCCATCTCGCCGCCCTGAAAATAGGAGTGCAGACGCGTGTAGGCGTTGAACATGATGTTCTTGCTGGTCCATTCAAAATCGAAACAACAGTTGATCGCCTCGCGAATGCGCGGGTCCCTGAATTGCTCGCGGCGGGTGTTGAACAGCCAGCCCTGCGTGCCACGCGCCGTGCCCGTCGGCAGTTCCTCGCGTTTGACGCGACCTTCCCTGACGGCGGGAAAATCATACTGCGTCGCCCAGAAGCGCGCGGTATATTCCTCGTTGTAGTTGAGCTTTCCCGCCTTGAAGTCCTCGAACGCGATCTGCCGCTCGCGATAATATTCGTAGCGAATGCGATCGAAATTGTTGGTCCCGACGTTCACCGGCAGATTGGCCGCCCAATAGTCCTTTACACGCTCGAATTCGACGAAGCGACCCTGTTCGTAGCGCGCGAGCTTGTAGGGGCCAGAGCCGAGCGGAGCTTCAAGCGTCGAGGCCTCGAAATCACGCGTGGAATACCAGGCGGCGGAAAAGATCGGCATCCCAGCGACAATGAGATGCGCGTCGCGGCTCCGGGTTGGCGCGAAGCGCACGACACAGACATCCTCGCCCTCGGCCTCGGCGCCCGCGAGGTCATCGAGAAGGGCGCGATAAACAGGGTGCCCTTTGGACTTGAGTGTCGTCAGCGACCAAGCCACGTCTTTCGCGGTCAATCGCGAGCCATCATGAAATCTTGCCTCCGACCGCAACTTGAATCGGTAAGTTTGTTTGTCAGCTGAAATCCGGACCGACCTGGCCAACAGCCCATACATGGTCGACGGTTCGTCGGACGAGCCCGCCATCAGAGTGTCGAAGGTCGCGTCCATCCCCGCGGCCCCGTCGCCCTTGAAGACATAGATGTTGAAGGTGTCGAACGTGTCGAAATTCTGATTGCCCGATGTATTCTTGATCTGGATGATCAGGGCGCCGCCCTTGGGCGCGGCCGGATTCACGTAACCGAAGTTCCTGAAATCGGCGGGAAGCGCCAACTCGCCGAAGGTCGACATTCCGTGAGTTTCAATCTCGCCCTCCGCGCCCGCCGGTCCCGGCAGCAGCAGCCCGCCCATGGCGGCGGTCGATATCTGGATGGCGCGGCGGCGTGTGACGGGCATACGGGGTCTCTCGCGCGGCATCAGGCCGCGCCTCACTGATTCGCGCCGATTATGTCCGTTTTTCGGATCGCCGCCAGCCTTCGCGCCCATTGGCGACTTTTGTTGGGCTGACCTTCGCGGCGCGGGGCTGTATGGTGTGGGAAATCGACCCCACTGACGAGGAAACCCCATGCGCGAATTGACCCATTTCATCGGCGGCAAGCACGTCAAAGGCGCATCCGGGCGATTCACGGAGGGTTATCAGCCGATGACCGGCGAGGTCATCTCGAAGGTTCCGCTCGCCTCGAAAGGCGAAGTTCGCGCCGCCGTCGAGAACGCGCTCGCGGCCCAGCCAGCCTGGGGCGCCGTCAACCCGCAGCGCCGCGCCCGGGTGTTGATGAAGTTTCTCGACCTGGTCGCCCGCGACAACGACAAGATCGCCGAGGTCATCGCGCGCGAACACGGTAAGACCATCCCCGACGCCAAGGGCGATATCCAGCGCGGCGTCGAGGTCGTCGAATTCTGCCTCGGCGCGCCCCACCTCATGAAGGGCGAATATACCGAAGGCGCGGGCCCCGGCATCGACATTTATTCCATGCGTCAGCCGCTCGGCGTGGTCGCCGGCATCACGCCATTTAATTTCCCCGCGATGATCCCGATGTGGAAGTTCGGCCCAGCGATCGCCTGCGGCAACGCCTTCATCCTGAAGCCCTCGGAGCGCGACGTCACCGCGCCGCTCATGTTCGCGGAACTCATGATTGAGGCCGGGCTGCCGCCGGGAATCCTCAACGTCGTCAACGGCGACAAGGAGGCCGTCGACGCTCTGCTTGACGATCCCGACATTCAGGCGATCGGCTTTGTCGGCTCCACGGCTATCGCCGAGTATGTCTATTCGCGCGGCACGGCGAGCGGAAAACGCGTTCAATGCTTCGGCGGCGCCAAGAACCACATGGTCGTCATGCCCGACGCGGACATGGACCAGACCGTCGACGCGCTCATCGGCGCGGGCTACGGCTCGGCCGGCGAGCGCTGCATGGCGATTTCCGTCGCCGTGCCCGTGGGTGAAAAGACCGCCGACGAACTGGTCAGGCGTCTCATTCCGCGGGTCGAGGCGTTGAAGATCGGCCCCTCCACCGACTCCAGCGCGGACTTTGGCCCGCTGGTGACAAAGCAGGCGCTCGATCGCGTCAAGGGCTACGTCGATATTGGAATCAAGGAAGGCGCGAAGCTGGTCGTCGATGGCCGCGATTTCAAAATGCAGGGCTATGAGAACGGCTTCTACCTCGGTGGTTGCCTCTTCGATCACGTGACAAAGGACATGCGCGTCTACAAGGAGGAAATTTTCGGGCCGGTGCTGTCGGTGGCGCGCGCGAAAAATTACGAGGAAGCGCTGGCGCTCTGCAACGATCATGAATACGGCAACGGCGTCGCCATTTTCACCCGCGACGGCGACGCGGCGAGGGATTTCGCCGCGCGCGTCAAGGTCGGCATGATCGGCGTCAACGTGCCGATCCCCGTGCCGCTCGCCTACTACACATTCGGCGGCTGGAAACGCTCGGTGTTCGGCGATCTCAACCAGCATGGGCCGGACTCCATCCGCTTCTACACCCGCACCAAGACCATCACCTCGCGCTGGCCCAGCGGCACGAAGGAGGGCGCGGAGTTCAGCATTCCCACGATGAAGTGAGGCATGAAGGGCGCCGATCAATGTGCTCCGGCGCACTTTTGTTCGCGGCGCCGCCGGTATGCTTGAACGCCGCCGCCTCTCCGGGCCGCGCCCAGAAAGGCCTAAGATGAAAAGCGCCAATATCTGGCTGACGCTCATCCTCGCGTCGGCGTTCGGCGCGGGCGGTGTCGCCCACGCCGCGGCGCCCGTCTGCAAGACGATCGCAAACCAGTTGCGCGCGAAGGTCGAGGCGAACTGGCGCGCCGGGAAGGCCGATGCGTTCGCCAGATTGTTGCCGGACGAACCGGGCCGCCCCGGCGGTCTGCTGGCGACGCAGGCGCCCCTCTTCACGCTCGACGAGAACGCGCGGGACGCCTTCGCCGCAAGGGCCCGAAGCCTTGCAAAGCCGTTCGAACCCGCGGCGAAGTTGCTTGATGACATCGGGCGCCTCGGCGCCGAGGGGGTCACCGTATTCCATTTTCCCGACAGTTCGCTCTACGCCGCCAACAGCGTCGCGGGCACGGCGAATTGCAATGCAACCACCTTTTTCGAGGTCGAGGATGGCCACGCGACGCTGGTCGCGTCTCCCGGCGCCTGGGAAAACAATGCTGGCTTCGGCTGCGGTGTCACGCGGCTTTTCGCGTCCTTCGAGGGCAAGCCGGTCGTTGTCGATGATGGATCGAGCGCCGAGCCCAACATGGAGATGACGTTGACTCTCACGCCGCGGCCTCGCGACGCGTGGGAAAACACCTGCACCGCCACGTTTCGTTTCGCGCCATCATTCGGCGACCAACCGCTGGCGAATGACTGGGCGAAGCTCAACAACTGGCCTAAAAATACATGCGGAGGCGCGGCTTGCGAGGGTTTGCAAAAGGCGGCGCGGCATATCGCGGTATTGGCGCAAGCGGATTATCGACACGCGGAAAGCCGCCTGACAAAGGCCATGTCGGCGGCCCAGCGCGCCGCGTGGGCGCGAATGAAGGAAACCGCCGACGCGCGCGACCTGCCCGGTCTCAATCGCAATCTTCGCGACAAGGACCTGACGGGCCCGGAGAGCCTGACCGACGCGAGCCCGATCGTCCTGCCACTGCTTGCCGACGGAAAGATGTACGCCGCCAGCGTCGGACATTTTTCAGTGGGATGGCGAATCTATTCCGACTGGAGCGTGAGCGTGTCGCGCATTGAGGGAGCAGGCGTCGGACACATCGCCAATTTCGCCATCGGCATGACGAAGGGCGGGATCATCGGCTTCAAGGTCGAATAGTCGCCCGCGCCAGCCTCACGCCGCAAGACAGCATTTCTTGAATTTCCGGCCACTGCCGCAGGGGCAGGGATCGTTTCTGCCAACGTCGCGGAACTCGTTGACGATTGGCGCCGGGCCGTCCGCGTCGTCCTCGCCTTCCATCTCGTCGGCGGCCATCATCATCTCCTCGTTGCGCTGAAGCGCCACGATGGCGTCGTCGATCGGCGCCACGCCGTCGCGCGCGAAAACCGCGAGCGGGTCAGTCTCCTCGCGCGCCATCTGGAAGATCATCTCGATGTCCTCGATGCCGCTTTCCTCCTCGCCATCATCCCCGCCCTCGGGGATTGCGGCAAAGGCCTCGCGCACTCTTGGCATGAGGTCGTCGAAGCCCAGGCTGGCGACCGCGAGCGCCCAGCCTTCCCAGGCGGCTGTCTCGCCAGCGGCGTCGAAGCTGGCGGGCAGGCCGGCCAGCCAGGCGTGAGTTTCCGCCCGGTCGAGCTGACCAGCAGCGGTGGCGTAAGCAATGGTCTCGAAGGCTGAAACGCTGACGAAAGCGTCGATGTCAGGCGAAGTCGCGATGGCGCGCAGAGCTTCCACATCGCCATCGAACAGCGAAATCATCACGCGCGTGAAGGCCATGGCGTTGCCGCCGCCGAAGATCGCGGGGGCGCCCTCGGGTGATTTCGAAAGCGAGCGCAACAGCGCAAACGCGCCGGTATCGCGCTTCTGCGCCATCAGATGCAGCGCGAAGTAGGAGGTGATCATGTCGGCGTCGCCAGCGCTCTCGGGATCGCGGGCGCAGCGCGCCAGCACCTGCGTCAGCGCCGGGCGCGCCACGTCCCAATGGTCGAGCGCCCACAGCAACGCTGGCTCGGGGATATGATCGAACGCCGAGCCCAGCGCCTTCAACGCGCCGGCGAGGGTCATGGTCTGGTCCTGAGACACGATATCATTCCTTTGCGTCGGCGCCGCGCGCTGATCAGTCGACGGGCGCGAACAGTTCCTCGAGCGCGACGACGCGCGAGGCGAGCCCCTGCCTGTGCATATAGCGCGTCAGGGCCGTCAGCGTCTTGCGATTTGCTTCGATTCCGTAAGGCCAGGGGTCCTTGCCCATGATCGCCTCGGTTTCCGTCACATGCGCGTGGACCCAGGGGAACATGGACCTGTTCGCGCCAGTGTTGTGCAGATCGGACCAGGCCTTGTCCTTCGCCGCGACAAAGGCTCGATAAAGCGAGCGCGCGATCCAGGGATGTTGTTCGTAAATCTCGCGGCGCATGGCGACGAGATGCATGATCGGGTGGATGCCGGTGCGGCGGAAGTAATCCTTCTCGCGCTCGACATAATCGGGAAACAGCCGCTCGGTCCTGCCCTGACCAATGTCGGCCGGCGTACCCGTGCCGATGAAGCCGTCGATCTCGCCCTCGGCGAGAAGTTGAAACAACGGCTTGCCCGTCTTGTTGTTCTTGATTTTCAGGCCGGGAATGGCGGGCGGCGCGCGCTCCTCGCCGTGCGAGCCGGTGTGCGAGGCCGCGCCCTGCACCCACGTGACGCCGGAGAGATCAACGCCGTAATCCTCCTCCAGCAGGCCGCGGATGAACACCGCCGCCGTCATCGTATAGAGCGGCACGCCAATGCGCTTGCCCGCGAAGTCTTTCGGGTCCTTGAGCCCCTTCCCGACGCTGACGTAGATGTTGCCATGGCGATAGACGCGCGAGGGAAATACCGGCAGCGCCACATAGGGCGAATTGCCCTCGCAGAGATGCACGATGGTCTCGGAGGACGAGAGTTCGGACATATCGAACTCCTTGTGCAGCACCATGCGGTCGAAGAGTTCGCGCGGCGATTCAATCGAAACATACTTGAGGTCGATGCCTTCCGGCTTGATCTCGCCATAGCGCAGCGCGTCCATGCGATCGTAGGGGCCGCAGGCGAAGCTCAGTTTCAGATTGGCCATGAAAAATCCTCCCCGGCCTTCCTACAGCGCGAAGCGCGGCTTGCGAAGCGCGCTCATTCGAGGTCCAGCACCTCCCCCGGCCGCACGACCCGGAACAGGTCCTCGGCGACACCCTCGGCGCGCATGGCCTCGCGCAGGGCGCGCGGCGGCTCGTCGATGGCTTCGTCCGTCAACTGGAAGGTTCCCCAATGGTTCGCCATGGCCATGCGCGCGCCGCACAGTTGAAAAATCCGCAGCGATTCCTCCGGGTTTACATGCTGGTCGCGCATAAACCAGCGCGGCTCGTAGGCGCCGATCGGCAGGATCGCGAGGCGGATGTCGCCGTGCTTCTGCCGAACGGCGGAGAAGATCGCCCCATCGCCCCAGCCGGTGTCGGCGATGTGATAGATCGCGCCGTCCGGCGTCTCGATGACAAAGGCGCACCACAGCGCCATGCGGCGATCATTCAACCCGCGCGCCGACCAGTGATAGGCCGGCTCGAAGTGCACGGCGACGGCGCCATTCAGCGGAACCCGCGCGCCCCAGTCATAGGCCTCCGCGTCGATGCGCGTGTCATGGCGGCGCATGAGAACATCGTTGCCAAGCGGCGTCAGCACGCGCGGCGCGTGGGTTTTCGCCAGCTTCGTCAGCGTGGCGAGGTCGAGATGATCGTAATGGTTGTGGCTGACCAGCACCGCGTCGAGCGGCGGCAGATTCTCAATCGCGATTCCCGGCGCGTTGACCCGTTTCGGCCCGGCCCATTGCACCGGGCTGGCGCGCCCGGCCCAGACGGGATCAACGAGAATGTTGAGCCCGCGCGTCTGGATGAGCACGCTGGCGTGGCCGACATAACTGACGCGCAAACGCGAGCCTTCCACCCGCGCCGGCGGATGATCGTGAAACGGGCTCGGCGCGTGTTTGGGCCAGGGCGTCCGGTGGCCCTGAAATCGCCAGCGCCACAATTCGCCGTGCGTCTTGTCGCGCGTGAGGCCGCGAATGAAAAACCGTTCGCCATCGAAGTGATCGGACTTCGGACCATCGTAGTAGATATTGCGGGGCATGTTGACGGGGGCCATGGCCGCGGCCACCATGCCGCGCGAATTGAGGGAGGATAGCATGATCGGGGTTCGGGCGATGACGGGCGCGCTGGCGCTGGCTCTTGCGCTCCCCGGCGCGGCGCGGGCGCAGAGCCCGGCGCATCCCTGGCTCATGCCGGACATTCTGGAGGCCGCCAGGGCCGAGGGCCAACTGACCGTCTATTCCTCCACCAACGAGCAGGAGGGCCTGCCGCTGTGGAAGATTTTCGAGGACGCGAGCGGGATCAAGGTCAACTATGTTCGCGCCGCCGACGCCGCGCTGATGGGCAAGATCGCGCTGGAGGCGCGCAGCGGCCAGCAGTCGTGGGACCTTATCAACACGCCGACGGCCAACCAGTTGCCCGCCGCGCTGATGGCGCCATTCGATCCGCCCGAGGCGAAAGCCATCATGGACTCCGCCCGCGCGCCCGACCGGCGCTGGTATGGCGTTTACGCCAACTACAATTCGCCGGCCTACAACACCACTCTGGTGAAGAAGGAGGATCTGCCGAAAACCTACGAGGAATTCCTGACGAAGAAGGAGTGGGTCGGCCGCGTCGCCATCGAGGGCACCGACAACGAATGGATGAACGCCATGTTCGCGCGCTATGGCGCGGACAAGGGCCGCAAGCTGATCGAGGACATCGTCTCGACGCTGAAGGTGGTGGTGCTCGACGGGCATCTGGCCGCCGCGCGGCAGATCGCGTCGGGCGAATACGCCGTGGCGCTCAACAATTACACGATGCTGACCAACAACATGAAACTGTCGGGCGCGCCAACCGACTTCTGGGCGATGGACCCGGTGGCGCTGTTCTTCGGACAGGTCGCCATCAACGCCAGGGCGCCGCATGGCAAGGCGGCGCTGCTCGGCGCCAATTTCATGCTGAGCGCGGAGGCGCAGGCCTTCGCCGCGAAAACCGGGCGCATCCCGACGCGGCCAGATACGCCGGCCAACCCGCCCGATGTCGTCGCGCGGCTGACGGCGGGCAAGGTCGTCCCGATGGCTCTGTCGGGCGATCAGATCAAGGCGTCGCAGAAACTGTTCGACGAGATTTTCAAGCGGAGGTGAGCGCTTCACTCGACGGCGCCGCATCTCCCCCTCTCCCCGCGCGCGGGGAGAGGGGACGCGACGAACGCGAAGCGTTCGAGCGGGGTGAGGGGCCGGGCGATGATTTGAGCGTTCAAAACATCAAATGCCACGCTCGGCTTTCAAATATCACCCATACTCGCCCGGCCCCTCATCCGCCCTTCGGGCTCCTTCTCCCCGCAAGCGGGGAGAAGGCGCACATCGCGAACAGCGAATGTCATGGCAAAATTTTTAAGAGCTACAAATGATTTCACTTTTTCAATCGCGCCAGAATCGCTTCCACGACGCCATCAAGGTTCTCGAACACTTCGGCGTTGTTGAAACGCAGGACTTCAAAGCCCTGTTCGATCAGCATCGCGGATCGACGCACGTCGCGCGCACATTCTTCATCGGTCGAATGGGTCGCGCCATCTATTTCAATAATCAGCCCGCGTTCGCGACAGAGGAAATCAACAAACCAGGGACCGATCGGGGCCTGCCGCGTGAACTTGAATCCTCCAAGTTTCGGTTGCGCAGACGGGACCACAATTTCGATTCCGCCGACGGTGACGCGGCGCGCAATTCACGCGCGCGTCTTGTCTCGGGAATTTGGGTCCCCCGCATGATAGCCCTCAGGGCAAATCGGCTGGCCCTTCACCCTAACCTTCTCCCACTGGCGCCAACGCTTCGCGTTCGCGCGGGGGAGAAGGCAAAACCCCGTCAATCCTTGGCGCGTTCGACGTAGGAGCCGTCTTCGGTCTGGATGACGACGCGGGTGCCGACCTGGATGTGCGGCGGCACCATGGTGCGCGCGCCATTCGACAGGATCGCCGGCTTAAACGAGGACGACGCCGTCTGGCCCTTCATCGCCGGCTCGGTCTCGGTGATCTCCAGCGTGACGCGCTGGGGCAACTGGATCGACACGGCGACGCCGTTGAACATGGACAGCATGACCTTCATGCCCTCCTGCAAGAACACCTTCTGGTCGCCGAGCACGTCGTCGGGCACCATGACCTGATCGAAGGTGGCCTCGTTCATGAAATGGTTGCCGTCGCCATCGGAGTAGAGATAGCTGAAGTTCATGTCCTCGACGAAGGCGCGCTCGACCTGCTCGGTCGTCTTGTAGCGGACCTGGGTCTTCACCCCGTCCGAAATGCGGCGCATGTCGATCTGCGTGGTGGGCGTGCCCTTGCCGGGGTGAAAGCTCTCGGCGGAGAGCACGGCGTAGAGCTGGCCATCCTCGTGCTCGATGATGTTGCCCTTGCGAACGGAACTGGCGATGACCTTCACGGTGAATTTCCCTGGTTGATGGCGGACCCGGCGCGCCCTATTCAGGGGCGATCACGAGCGGCCCGCGAAAAACGCTGAATGCGAACCGCCAGCCGTATCGCAAAGCCGGACGCGAATGACAACTCCCCTCCCCGACGCCGCGGGCGCGCGCCGCCGCCAGACCCATGCCGACCGCCGCCCGGCCCTGCTGGCGCGCGGCCGGATGATGGCGGCGTGGCGGGCGGGTTTTGGCGCGCGTGATTTCGTCGAGGTTGAAACCGCGATCCTGCAGGTCTCGCCGGGCAACGAGGCGCATATCGCCGCCTTCGTCACGGAGCTTGAGGGGCCGGACGGCTCCTCGCGGCGGCTCTATCTCCAGTCCTCGCCGGAATTCGCGTGCAAGAAGCTGCTGGCGGCGGGGGAGGAGCGGATTTTCACGTTCGCCCGGGTGTTCCGCAACGGCGAGCGGGGGCCGCTGCACCATCCCGAGTTCACCATGCTGGAGTGGTATCGGGCCGGCGAGCCTTACCTCGGCCTGATCGAGGATTGCCGCTGGATCGTCGCCGGGGCCGCCGCAATCGCCGGGGCCAGCCGCCTGCGCTACCGCGACCGCGAGGCCGACCCCGCGGCCCCTGTCGAAGTCGTGACCGTGCGCGAGGCTTTTGGGCGGCAAGCGGGGATAGACCTCTACGAGACCCTGTCGAAGGCGGGCGAGCCCGACGCCGGCGCCCTGCGCGCCGCCGCCGACCGGGCGGGCTTCGAGACCGCCCCGGACGACACATGGGGCGATATGTTCAGCAAGCTGCTGACGGCCCGCGTGGAGCCCTCGCTCGGCCTCGGGCGGCTGACCGCCCTGACCGAGTATCCCGCCTGCGAGGCGGCCCTGGCGCGGCGCTGTGGCCACGACGCGCGCGTCGCCGAGCGCTTCGAGCTCTATGCCTGCGGGGTGGAGCTCGCCAACGGATTTGGCGAACTCACCGACCCCCGGGAGCAGCGAGCCCGTTTCATTTCCGAAATGGATGAGCGCGAGCGCGTCCATGGCGACCGCTACCCCATCGACGAGGATTTTCTGTCCGCGCTGGCGCACATGCCCGAGGCGAGCGGTATCGCCCTTGGCGTCGACCGTCTCGTCATGCTGGCGACCGGCGCGCCCGGAATCGAGCACGTCATGTGGACGCCCGTGGCGGAGACGACGGCGTGAGCGAGCCCGCCCGCACCCTGCGTACGCCAGCCGACCTCGCGGCGGCGAGCCTCATTGGCGCGGGCGAGGTCGCGGCGCTGGAGCGCGTCGCGGCGCGCTACGCCGTGGCGATCACACCTGAAATGGCCGAACTGATCGACCCCGCCGACCCGCGCGACCCGATCGCGCTGCAATTCACGCCCGACCCGCGCGAACTCATGCTCGCGCCGGAGGAGCGCGCCGACCCCATCGGCGACGCCGCCCATTCGCCGGTCGAGGGCATCGTCCACCGCTACCCCGACCGGGTGCTTCTGAAGCCGCTGCATATCTGCCCGGTCTATTGCCGCTTCTGCTTCCGCCGCGAGGTCGTCGGGCCCGGCGGCGCCGGCGCCCTGTCGACGGAGGCGCTGGCGGGGGCGCTCGACTACATCCGCGCCGATCCAAATATCTGGGAGGTCATCCTCACCGGCGGCGATCCGCTGGCCCTGTCGCCGCGCCGGCTTGGCGAGATCGCGCGGGCGCTCGGCGACATTCCGCACGTGAAGGTTTTGCGGGTTCACACCCGCGTGCCGGCGGTCGACCCCGGCCGCGTCACCGATGAATTGATCGCGGCGCTGAAGCGCTTTGGCCGCGCGGTCTATGTGGCGCTCCACGCCAACCATCCCCGGGAATTGACCCCGGCGGCGGACGCCGCCTGCGCGCGCCTGATCGACGCGGGAATTCCCATGGTCAGCCAGAGCGTTCTGCTCAGGGGCGTCAACGACGATGTCGAGACCCTGAGCGCCCTCATGCGCGCCTTCGTCGAGCGCCGCATCAAGCCCTATTATCTCCATCACGCCGATCTCGCGCCGGGCACGGCGCATCTGCGGGTCGGAATCGCCGAGGGCCAGGCGCTCGTTCGCGCGCTGCTCGGGCGCGTGTCCGGTCTCTGCCAGCCCGCCTATGTCCTCGATATTCCAGGCGGCCATGGAAAATCCCCGATTGGGCCCCAGTATCTCTCGAAGGCCGCCGACGATGGCTGGACCATCCTCGACTTCCGCGGCGACCGGCGCCGCTATCCCCCCGGCGGCGGCGGCTCTGGGGTAGAGTGAGCCCGAGCGAATCATCTGGAGTTCCGGCTTGAAAAGCCCCCTGACCACGGCCGCGCGCGCGCTGGCGTTCTGCCTTCTTCTGCTGTCTCCGGGTCTGGCGCAGACGGCTCCGCCGACGGGGCCGCTCGCCGAGCAGTCGGAAAAACTCGACCAGATTCGCGCCAACCTCGACCAGATCGAGCAGACGCTGACCCGCAGGGATGTGGACGACGTGGCCCTGCAGGACCTCCGGACGCGGCTTGATCCACTGGCGCGCGACAACCAGTCGATGATCGACAAGCTGCAGCCGCGGCTCGACGCCATCAAGGCGCGCATCGATCAGCTTGGTCCCAAACCCGCCATCGACGCGACGCCCGAAAGCGCCGCTGTCTCCACCGAACGCGACGATCAGCAGCGCCAGTACGACGCCATCGACGCGCTTCTCAAGCGCGCCAATCTCTTCGCCAAGCAGATGGAGCAGGACGGCGACGCGATCGTGACGCGGCGGCGCGACCAGTTCACCCGCGCGCTGTTCGCGCGCACGCCCAGCATCATCGATCCGCGCCTGTGGATCTCCGTCATCCGCGAGGCGCCCCGCGACTGGCGCGCGACAACCACGGTCGCGAGCGACTGGTTTTCCAGTCTGGGATCAAAACTCGCGGGCTGGAACGCCGCGATCCTCGGCGCGACGCTGATCGCGCTGGCGCTGGCCTACGCGCTGGTGTCGCGCATCGCCTATCGCGTGAGCCTGCGCGATCCCGGCGTGCATGACCCCTCCGAATTGCGCAAGGCGACCGCCGCGAACTGGGGCGCGCTCGTCGACGTGGCCACGCCCATCGCCGCCGCGTTTGTCGTGCTGGGCCTCATGCGATCGTTCGACCTGTTCAACCAGCGGCTGGAGCCGCTGGTGTCTGCCGCCTTCGACGCCGTCGCGCGGATCGCTCTCGCCGCCGGCCTCGCCCG
>CAISJZ010000465.1 GCA_903885755.1 uncultured Hyphomicrobiales bacterium
CAACAGCGTCGCGGAAGTCACGATCCGCGCGCAGTTTTCCCGCTTCGGAGCGGTGATCGGCCAGCCTCGCGTGTCCTATGTCAAGGCCGGCGGCGCGATGGAAGGGCGGGCGGCTCTGGCCTCTTCCATCCGCGTGGCGCTGGCCGATTGCGCGCCCCTGCGGTTTACCGACCCGCTCGGGGCCGCTATAGCAGGCTACCCATTCGCCATCCGTTTCATCGCGGGCGGCCAGAATTCCCGCGTACAACCTTAGGAGATCGCCATGGCGGAAGCCGGAAACACCCTCACCCTCGAAACGACGAAGGGACCGGTCGTCATTGAAATGCGTCCCGACCTCGCGCCCGCCCATGTGGCCCACATCAAGAAGCTCGCTGGTGAGGGCTTCTATGACGGCATCGTTTTCCATCGCGTCATTGATGGCTTCATGGCGCAGACCGGTTGCCCGCACGGCACTGGAACCGGCGGCTCGAAGTACCCCAACCTGAAGCAGGAGTTCAACAACGAGCCGCATGTACGCGGCACCTGCTCGATGGCGCGCTCGTCGATGCCGGACTCGGCCAACAGCCAGTTCTTCATCTGCTTCGGCGACGCCAGCTTCCTCAACAAGCAGTACACGGTCTGGGGCAAGGTGACCTCGGGCATGGAGAATGTCGACAAGATCAAGCGCGGCGAGCCCGTGCGCGATCCCGACAAGATCATCTCCGCGAAGGTGAGCTGAGGGGAAATAGCGAGTGGCGTATGGAAATACCCGCGGTTGAAAGCCAAGGCTCCATTTCGCTTTCGGGCGTCATCCATTCGCCATTCGCCACCCACCATTCGCTTCCATGCGCGTAGATCTCTTTGACTTCGAACTGCCCGACGAGCGCATCGCGCTGCGACCGGCCGAGCCTCGGGATTCCGCGCGGCTGCTCGTCATAGCCGCCGAGGGCTCGTTCCGTGACGCGCGCATCCGGGATTTGCCGTCATGGCTGCATGCTGGCGACGCACTCGTGGTCAACGACACGAAAGTCATTCCCGCGCGGTTGAATGGCATTCGCGCGCGCGGCGAAAATATGGCCCGCATCGAGGCGATGCTGCACAAGCGCGAGGGCGACGACTGTTGGCGCGCATTCGTACGACCCGCGAAGAAATTGAACCTTGGCGAGCGAATTCGATTCGGCGATCCATCCGAGAACATGGCCTGCCTGCTGGGAAGCCTCGACGCCGAAGTGATTGAGAAGGGCGAGGGCGGCGAGGTTTTGCTCGCCTTCGCGTTTTCGGGCGCGGCGCTCGATGACGCCATCGCGCGGCTCGGCCACATGCCCTTGCCGCCGTATATTGCCAGCAAGCGCGGCGAGGACGCCAGCGACGCGCGCGATTATCAAACCCTGTTCGCCGCCAAATCCGGCGCGGTCGCCGCGCCCACAGCGGGCCTGCATTTCACGCCCGAATTATTGGCCGCGCTCAAAGCGGCTGGAGTCTCGGTGCATCGCGTCACGCTGCACGTGGGCGCGGGAACCTTTCTGCCCGTCAAGGCCGAAGACACCGTTGACCACCGGATGCACGCCGAGTTTGGCGTCGTGACGCCGGAGGTCGCGGCATCGCTCAATCAGGCGAGACAAAATGGCGGACGCATCGTCGGCGTGGGGACCACCAGTCTGCGTATTCTTGAAAGCGCCACGGATGATCAGGGCGTCGTGTTGCCGTTTTCCGGCGATACATCGATCTTCATCACGCCGGGCTATCGGTTCCGAGCCGTCGATATCCTGCTGACGAATTTTCATCTGCCGAAATCGACGCTATTCATGCTGGTCTGCGCCTTCAGCGGGTTAGAGCGCATGCGCGCGGCCTATGCCCACGCCATCGCCGAAAAATATCGGTTCTACAGCTATGGCGACGCCTGCCTGCTGTTTCGCGCCGATGGAGTCGACGCGCCATGAACGTGCGTCTGCTGGCGCGCTGGGAAGACGATCCACTGGAGAGCCCAATCTCGCTCGATGCGTCGCTTGATCCCGCGCGTCGACGGATCGCTGGTCGCTGGATATTGCTCGGCGCGACCAGTCTGGGGCTGCCGCAATGTCGCCCCTTCGCGCTCGATGGCGAGGGGCGCATGGATTTTGGCGAGGGCAGGGCGGACGGCGACCGCTACTGGCGCTGCGATATCCGCGATATCGACATCACGCTCGGCGCGACCTTCACGGTGACATGGAGCGGCGGGGAAACCGGCGTCTATCGCATCGAGAAAATCGCCGAGCCGGGCAGCAAGTCGGGTGGAGAGTGATTAACGCGCCTCGCGGTCAGGCGGCGTCACGCGGTTCGATTGTGACCAGATCAGCCGATTGGTTGGCGACGGCGAGATCATGGCCCGCTTGCAGGTTCATCCAGAATTGCGGGGTCGTGCCGAAATAGCGCGCCAATCGCAGGGCGGTATCGGCGGTTACCCGCGTTTCCCCCCTCGCCAATCGTTCAATACGCGTTCGCGGGACATGACACGCCGTCGCAAGCGCGTAAGCCGACAGGCTGAGCGGTTCAAGGAACTCGGTCAGGAGCACTTCACCCGGGTGGACTGGCGGATATGGTCCGATGATCGCGGTCATGCCTAAAAATCCTAGTGATAGTCGACGATTTCGACATTCTCGGCGCCACCGTCCGCCCAAACGAAACAAATGCGCCATTTGTCGTTGATCCGGATCGAATGTTGTCCCAACCGGTCGCCCCGCAGGGTCTCAAGGCGATTTGCGGGCGGAATACGCAAATCCTTCAATTCCGCGGCTGAATGAACCATTGCAAGTTTGACCCGCGCCCGTTTAACCAGTTCGGTCGGAAATCCCTTTGGGCTTGATCCGTTCCATATCTCCTCGGTCGGGCCGGCTTTGAAGTTCCTGATCACGCCGGCCTCGCTATCCCGACGTATCATGACATGATACGAACGTCGTTTCAAGCCGCCGCCAAAATAGTGGGCACACGCCTTGTCAGATCACTTCACCTACACGGTCCATGCAACCGACGGCGCGGCGCGCACTGGCGAAATATCGACGCCGCGCGGTAAAATTCGCACGCCCGCATTCATGCCGGTCGGCACGGCCGCGACCGTCAAGGCCATGTACCCCGATCAGGTGAAAGCCCTCGGCGCTGACATTGTACTCGGCAACACCTACCATCTGATGTTGCGGCCCGGCGCCGAACGCGTGGCGGAACTGGGCGGGTTGCACACGTTGATGAACTGGCCGCATCCGATCCTGACGGATTCCGGCGGGTTTCAGGTGATGTCGTTGTCAAAGTTGCGCAAGCTCGACGAGACCGGCGTGACCTTCCAGTCGCACATCGACGGCTCGCGCCATGTACTGACGCCCGAGCGCTCCATGGATATTCAGGACCTGCTGGGCTCGGACATCCAGATGCAGTTCGACGAATGCGTG
>CAISJZ010000466.1 GCA_903885755.1 uncultured Hyphomicrobiales bacterium
CGGCCCAACCGGCGCGTTCGATCATTTCGGGATGGCGGCTCTGGTACATGGTCGCGGTGCTGTGCTCGACCAACACCGTCGCCTTCATCGATCGCGCATCGCTGCCGCTGCTGGCGATCCAGATCGAGAAGGATCTGAATATCTCGGACTCGCAGATGGGCATGCTGCAGGGGCTTGCCTTCGTCATCACCTATTTCGGCATGGCGATTCCGGCGGGCATGCTGATTGACCGTTTTCCGCGCCGCCCCGTCATGTCGGCGGCCATCGCCTTCTGGGCTTTCTGCACCATGGCCTGCGGCTTTGTTCATTCCTTTCTCGCCCTGTTCATTGGCCGGCTGGGCATCGGCGCCGGCGAGGCGGTCGGCGGCCCCGGCTCCATGTCGATCATTCGCGACGGCGTGCCGAACGACAAGCGCGGGCGTTCCGTCGCCATCTGGGCCATGGGCGCCAACATTGGCGCCGCGATCGCGCTGCTGGCGGGCGGCGCCATCCTGCTGTCGATTGGCGACGCGCCGAGCGTGACGGTTCCCTTGCTTGGAACAATCCGTTCATGGCAACTCGTGCTGATCTGCTGTGGCTTGCTCGCGCTGCCCGTGGCGGGTCTGATCTTCACCTTCCCCGAACCGCCGCGCGCCAACGCGCAGGCGACCCGGACCACGACATTCCGCAACGCCTGGAGTTATCTTGGTTCGCGCTGGCGGGTTTTTCTGCCACTGTTCTTCGTCAATGGCCTCACCATCATCATGACCGTCGGCTCCGGCCTGTGGACGCCCGTGCTGTTTGGCCGCGTGCTTCATCTGAGCCGCCCCGAGATTGGATTCACCCTCGGCCTGATGACGCTGTTTCTGGGCATGCCGAGCCAATTCATCGCTGGCATGATCATGGACTGGTTGCAGCATCGCGGATTCAAGAATCCCATCCCGCTGTTCGGCGCGATTGTCGCGGCCATCGCGTTCGGACTCGGCGTATCGTTTCCACTTGCTGGCGATTCCAGAACCGCGTGGATATTACTGGGCGCCTATCTCCTGATCGCCACCTGCACCTTCACCATCGGCACCGCGCTGGTCGCGCGTCTGTCCCCGCCCGACATGGTGGGCAAGCTGACGTCGCTGCACTTTTTGTGGGTCGGTTTCTGCGGCACGCTGATTGGTGGACAGCTCTATCCCGGCGTGTCGGAAGGCGTCTATGCCTGGGCCGGCGAGAAGGCGATCGCCTATTCGCTCTCGACCGTTATCGGCACGCTCGATGTCATCGCCTTCCTCACCTATGTCGTCCTCATCCTGACGACGCGCGGCGAGCTGCGCAAACCCGGCTCGGGCGCGCTGCCGGGCTGATGACCAATCACGGGGAAACAAAACAATGAAAGCGGCTCTCTTTTCCGCCGCGCGTTATCAGGGGCCGGCGGAGGACGTTGGCTGGCCAGTGGCGAGCACGGTCTATTCCCACGAGGCCGCGCAACGCTCGCTGCAATTGTCCCTCGACCAGTTCCGGATGGCCGACGAACTCGGCTTCGACTGGGTCAGCGTCGCCGAGCATCACTACGCGCCATTCTCGTTGACGCCCAATCCCATGGTCATGGCTGGCGCGCTGACGCAGATCGTCAAGCGCGCCAAGATCGCGCTGCTTGGCGCCTCTATTCCCATCAACAATCCGGTCCGAGTCGCCGAGGAATTCGCGATGCTGGACACGATCAGCGGCGGGCGCGTTGTCGCCGGCATGTTGCGCGGCACGCCGAACGAATATGTCACCTACAACATCAACCCGGCGGAATCGCGCGCCCGCTTCGAGGAAGCGCTGAATCTTATCAGGATGGCGTGGACGCAAACCGAGCCCTTCGGCTGGCTTGGCAAGTATTACGAATACCGAGCGATCTCGCTGTGGCCGCGCATCGTCCAGAAGCCGCATCCGAAAATCTATATGTCGGGATCGAGCCCGGAATCGGGCGAGTTCGCCGCGAAAAACCGCATCGGTCTCGGCTTCGCCGTCACCAGCGTGCCGCAGGCGAAGATCGCCGCGGATTTTTATCGCGAGCAGTGCCGGCGCTTTGGCTACGCGCCCGACCCCGACGACATCATCTATCGCGTCGGCGTGCATGTGGCGGAGACCGACGACGAGGCCGTCGCCGATTTCACCGAGGCCATGCGCGCCTCGCCGCGCGGCAGCCTCACCATGGCCAATCGCGCGCTTGAAAGCGCCGTCGCCGCGACGGGCTATTACGGCCGCGACGCGGACTCCCAGCGCAACCGCCTGATGCCCGGCGGGCTACAGGAACGCGTTGACGAGGGCCGCATCCTGCTCGGCGGGCCCGCCAGCGTGCTGAAGCAGATCGAGACCATCCGCCGCGATCTCGGCGCCGGCGTCGTCGATCTCACGGTGACGCACCAGATGGGCGAGAAAACCAACCGGTCGATCGAACTGATCGCCGAAAAAATCCTGCCGACGATACGGGGCTGGTGAGCGCGGCGATGACCAACACGCAAGACACAACCCTCTCGCTGCTCTGGCTCGCGCCGCGCACAAAACTCGCCGAACGTCTCGCCGCGACAATACATTTGCGCGAGGAAGGCTCGATCGGTCCCGCCGCGACGGCGGTGCTCGCCGCGGGCGCGCGCGCCAGCGAGGCCCTGCGCGCGGCGCTGGCCGCGCCCGGCGCCGTCAAATCGATCGTGCTGATCTCGCCGCCCGCCATCGACGCGCTCGACGCGGATATTCTTGCGCGGTTGCGCGACATCGAGACGCCGGTGCTCGCACTGTTTGGAACCGACGATGCGGCCTCGCCGCCGGACTTCGGTCACGCCTGGCGGCGCGGACTGCCCAAATGTTTTGTCACCTTCGTTTATGGCGCGGGCGCCGACATGGCCAACGAGCGGCCCGAAGCGGTCGCCTCCATCGCCGTGGATTTTCTGGCGCGCGGCGAGGGGTTTCTGGTCAAGGCCACGGACGACAAATTGTATGAGTGAGTTCGCGCGCGTCAGGCGCCGGATCGTTTCGCGGTAAAACCGGCCCACGTCAGGTAAAGTCCGATCAGAAATGACGGCGCCAGAAACAGCCGGAAATGCGCGTCGTAACCCATCCCGGCGTAAAGCCGCGTCAGGCTGTCCTGCGTTATGAGCAGCAGCGCGAGCCCCTTGGCGAGAATGAGCCATCCCGTCAGCGTCACCACCACGGGCAAGGCGTCGCCCGACCAGACATTGTGGCCGAGAACCAGGGCCAGACCCAGCGCGAGGCTGATGATGGCGTAGGTGAACATGAGCGGCGCGCTGGCGACGGCGGCGTCGATCAACGCGGGGCCGCGAACCAGCAGCCCGCCCACGAGGATGATGATGAACAGGCCGAGAAGTCGGGCTAGGTAGATGGTGAGCCGGGACATGGAAGCCTCCGTGGACGCGAGGGTGGGGACGTTGGGCCATCTTAGACCCGATCGCCACCGCCCGCCGAAAATGACGGTGGTGGCGCGTGCCTTCTCCCGTGAAACGGGAGAAGGGTCGCGCGCCATCGTTACTTTTAGGGGCTGACATAGATAGCTGAAGAAGGCTATTTTTGTCAGATGGATAGGAAACGGCGACGCAGTCGGCTTCCTCCAA
>CAISJZ010000467.1 GCA_903885755.1 uncultured Hyphomicrobiales bacterium
GCGGCGGCGGCGGCAACGGGGCGACGCCGCCCGCCGCGGGCATGGGTCTTGGCGGCGCGGGCCGGGGAACTGGCCGCGAAACAGGCGGCGGGGTCGGACGCGGCGACGACGCCTCAGCCTTCGAGGGGAAGAGGCCGGCCAGGTCCGCCTCGACGGATTTGGCGGAAATTTCCGCCTCGACCCGCTCGGCGGCGGCGGTCAGGGCCGTCTGTTCGCGCTGGATGTCCTCGCTGGAAATCGGCGGATCGGCCTTGCCCAATTGGGCGAGCAGGGCCTTGCCCGCGCGCTCGTAGATCGAACGGCGGGTCTCGGGAGTCGAATCTTTCAGGTTCGCGACCGCTTTCGCGAGCAGAGGGTAATATTCAGCCATTGCGTCTGTCGTATATCCCCGTCTGAATCGTCGCTCGCAACGTGTTCGCCTAGCGGACGATCTTGACCAAAATCACACCAAGCCGGTCAAACGCCTTTCGTCAACCCGCGGCGCGCCTGAAACAGACGAGCGCGCGTCTAGTCCTGAAACGGATTCTGCACCAGAATTGTATCGTCGCGCTCGGGACTGGTCGACAGCAGCGCCACCGGCGCGCCGATCAGTTCCTCGATGCGGCGGACATATTTGATGGCCTGCGCCGGCAGGTCGGCCCAGGAGCGCGCCCCGGCGGTCGTGCCTTCCCAGCCCTCGATGGTCTCGTAGATGGGCTCCACCCGCGCCTGCGCCGCCTGACTGGCGGGAAGCCGGTCGATCTCGCGCCCGTCGAGCCGGTAGCGCGTGCAGACCTGAATCTCGCTGAACCCGTCGAGAATATCGAGCTTGGTCAGGGCGATGCCATCGATGCCGGAGGTCTTGACGGTCTGCCGCACCAGCGCCGCGTCGAACCAGCCGCAACGCCGCGCCCGGCCCGTGACCGTGCCGAATTCATGGCCGCGCTCGCCGATGCGCTTGCCCGTCTCGTCGAACAATTCGGTCGGGAACGGCCCGCCGCCAACGCGGGTCGTATAGGCCTTGGCGATGCCAAGCACATACCCGATCGCCTTGGGGCCGAGGCCCGACCCGGTGGCCGCGTTGCCCGCCACCGTGTTGGACGAGGTGACGAAGGGATAGGTGCCATGATCGACATCGAGCAGCGCGCCCTGCGCGCCCTCGAAGAGAATGCGCTTGCCCTGCCGGCGCAAGCCGTCGAGCAGGTCCCACGTCGCGTCCATGAAGGGCAGAATGTTCGGCGCGACCGACAGCAGCTCCTCGCGGATCGCGGCGGCGTCGACCTCGGGCAGGCCAAGCCCGCGCCGCAGCGGATTGTGATGGGCCAGCAGCCGCGCGATCTTGTCATCGAGCGTGTCGGGCTCGGCCAGATCCATCACCCGGATGGAGCGGCGCCCGGCCTTGTCCTCATACGCCGGGCCGATGCCGCGCATGGTGGTGCCGATCTTGGTGCCGCCGGTCGAGGCGCCCTCGCGGTGCGCGTCGAGCTCGCGATGCAGCGACAGGATCAGCGGCGCGTTTTCCGCCAGCTTGAGATTGTCGGGGGTGACGGAAACGCCCTGCGCCGCGATGGCGGCGACTTCCTTGACGAAATGATGGGGGTCGACGACGACCCCGTTGCCGATGACCGACAGTTTCCCCGGCCGCACGATGCCCGACGGCAGCAGCGAGAGCTTGTAAACCTTGCCGTCGATGACCAGCGTATGGCCGGCGTTGTGGCCGCCCTGAAAGCGCACGACGACATCGGCCTCGATCGACAGCCAGTCGACGATCTTGCCCTTACCCTCATCGCCCCACTGGGCGCCGACAACAACGACGTTGGCCATGTCCGCACTTTGCTATGCGCCACACAAACAAAACCCCGGCGCAAGACCGGGGTTTCTTGCGGGCGACGCTTAGCGGAAACGGCCGGGCGAGGCAAGCGGCGAGCGAATACGATCCTACCTCTTCGCCGTCATCGCCAGCTTGCGCAGATCGGCGAGCGACACCCGCGCGGCGGGCGCGACGGCGACAGGTCGCGGCGGCGGCGCGGCGACGGGCGCGTCCTCGCGGATGAAGCGCACCCCAGCCTCGACGCCATTGCGCCAGACGAGCTCAACCCGACAGTCGCGGCCATCGCGGGCCAGCCGCAGGACGAACCGGCGGGGAATGACGGCGCCATAGCCCGTCTCGATCCGCGCGCCGGACGGCGAAATATCCCTGAGCGAGACGTTGGTCACGCAGCCCGCGTCGTCGATGATCTTGGCGGCCATGCGGGTTGGCGTTCGATCGCCCAGCCGCCGGCCAGTAGGGTCTTTCATCGCTTGTATCTCGAATGGGCGTGACCTCGTGATTCGCTTGTAACTCCACCGGGTTAAGGAATAGGCGCCCGAACCCGCCCGGCCCGGAAAAAATCACGGCGCCAGCGCCAAAAACCATGACGCTGGGGCAGGATGGACCCGCGCGAAGATCGAGACGCCTGTTTTTAAGGCATGTGCCCGTTTTCGGGCATGAGGGGGCCTTTGCCGGCGCCCCGCCCTCGAAATGACAGCTGGAGCCTGCCTGTTTGCTGGATAAATATTTGATCTGGAAACGTAAATTTCGCCAACCCCGATGGCGCCGTCCTTGCTGCCCCTGAACCATCGCCAAGCGCGCGGCCGGGGTCGCGCGTGGCGTTGTCGCGACTGACGCGACTGTTCGGGACGTTGAGCGATTATGGCGGATATGGGTCAGGATTTTTCGGCCGAGCAGAAGCGCTTTCTCGAGGGCTTCACATCAGGGCTGCAGATCGCCCGCGCGGCCAACAGCGTCGCGGTCGGCGGCGAAAAACCCGCGGCCGCGATGCCATCGGGCCCGGACGCCGCCCATCTCGCCGCCATGGCGCGCGTCGAGGCCGAGGGCAAAAAGCTCGCCGATCAGGAGAAGTGGAAGCGCAACGAACATCCCTTCGACGCCTATGCGCGCTTCCGCGCGCAGGCGAAGTCGGGAACCTATCCCAAGCCCGACGACAACTTCCGCTGGCGCTACCATGGCCTGTTCTATGTCGCGCCGGCGCAGAACTCCTACATGTGCCGGCTGCGCATCCCCAATGGCGTGATGTCGGGCTGGCAACTGGCGGGCGTCGCTGACATCGCGGAGGAACTCGCTGGCGGCTTCGCCCATGTCACCACAAGGGCCAATCTGCAGATTCGGGAGGTCACGGCCGCGAACGCCCCCGACGTGGTCGAGCGGCTCGCCAGTCTCGGCCTCAACCCCAAGGGTTCCGGCGCCGACAACATCCGCAATGTCACGGGCTCGTCAACCGCCGGCATAGATCCCAACGAATTGCTCGACACGCGTCCGCTGGCCAGCGAGTGGCACCACCACATTCTCAACGATCGCGGGCTCTATGGCCTGCCGCGCAAATTCAACGTCGCCTTCGACGGCGGCGGCATGGTGGCGACGCTGGAGGACACCAACGACATCGGCTTTCAGGCCGTGCGCGTGAAAGAGGGCGCGAGCGTCGAGCCCGGCGTCTGGTGCCGCCTCGCGCTCGGCGGCATCACCGGCCACATGGATCTGGCGCGCGACACCGGCGTCCTTGTCGCGCCGTCCGACACGACCGCCGTCGCCGACGCCATCGTGCGCGTCTTCATTGATCGCGGCGATCGCACCGACCGCAACAAGGCGCGGCTGAAATACGTGCTCGACGCCATGGGCTTCGACGCCTTTCTCGCGCTGGTCGAGGACAAGCTGGGCCGCAAGCTCGCGCGCGTCGACGCCGCCCACGTGGAGCCGCGCCCCGCCGTCGATCGCCTCGCCCATATCGGCGTTCACAAGCAGAAGCAGGCGGGTCTCAACTGGGTCGGCGTGTGGACGCCACTCGGGCGCATGACCTGCGCGCAGATGCGCGATCTCGCCACCATCGCGCGCGAATTGGGCGATTGCGACATTCGCCTGACCGTCTGGCAGAACCTGCTGATCTCCGGCGTCGCCGACGCGAACGTGGCGCGCCTGCGCGAACGCCTCGCCGAAACGGGCCTTGCCTGCGAGGTGTCCAACGCGCGCGCCGGGCTTGTCGCCTGCACCGGCAACAAGGGCTGCAAATTCGCGGCTTCCGACACAAAGAGCCACGCGCTTGAAATCGCCGACCATCTCGACGCCCGATTGACGCTCGACACGCCGGTCAACATTCACCTCACCGGCTGCCACCACTCCTGCGCGCAGCACTATATCGGCGACATCGGACTGCTCGCCGTGAAAGTGACGGTGAACGCCGACGGCGATCAGGTCGAGGGCTATCACCTCTGCGTTGGCGGCGGTTACGCGGACAAAGGCAAGATCGGCCGGGAAATCCAACCCGACATGAAGGCCGCCGACGCGCCAAAAGTCGTGGAATCATATCTGCGCGCCTATCTGAAACACCGCGCAAGCCCCGACGAGGCCTTCTTCGGCTTCGCCAATCGCCTCGACGACGACGCCTTGCGCAAGCTCGCGGCGGAGGAAATGGCGTGACCGCGCCCATCCTCGCGACGCCGATGTTGTTGATCCCCGAGAGCGCGCCTTTCACGGCGGAGCAGCGCGCCTGGCTTTCAGGCCTGTTCGCCGCGACCCTGACCCACGGAGTCCAGGGCGCGACCGCGTTGTCGCCGGGAGAGGCTCTGAACCTCGCGCCGGCGGCGCCGGCGCTGGCCAGCAACGACGACGCGCCCTGGCACGATCCAGCGATGGCGCTCGACGACCGCATGAAGCTCGCCGAAGCCAAGCCTCTCGCGCCGAAACTGATGGCCGCGATGGCGCAGCAGGATTGTGGCCAATGCGGCTACAATTGCGCCGACTACGCCA
>CAISJZ010000468.1 GCA_903885755.1 uncultured Hyphomicrobiales bacterium
CGCTGATTGGCGCGTTGTCGCTGCGCTCGACGGGCCTTTACTTCATCATGATCACCCTCGCCTTCGCGCAGATGATCTACTACGTCTTCCAGAGCCTCAAGGCCTACGGCGGCGATGATGGATTCTCGCTGACGCGCAACACATTCGGCGGCCTGATGGATCCTTACAGCGACAGATCCTTCTATTTGCTCACCCTCGCGATCACGCTCCTTGTTCTGCTCTTTCTCATGCGTGTCATCGCCTCGCCCTTTGGCGTGGCGCTGCGCGCCGCGCGCGACAATGATGGACGACTTGCCGCCGTCGGCTTGCCCGCGTTTGGCTATCGCCTTGTCGCGTTCACGGCGTCGGGCGCGCTCTGCGCGCTGGCGGGCGTGCTGCTCGCCAATCTCACGGGCTACATCACGCCTGGCTTCGGCTCCTGGCCCCAATCGGGCGAATTGCTGATGATGGTCCTGCTTGGCACGGCGGGCACGATCTGGGGCGGCATTGTCGGCGCCGTGATTTTCGTCACGCTGTCGGAGGTTCTGTCGGAAGTCTCCGACCACTGGATGTTCTACCTCGGGCTGCTGATTGTATTGCGGGTGCTGGTCGCCGGCAAAGAGACACGCAAAATTCTTCGCCAGCTCCAATTCTGGAGGCGCGCGGATGACTGAGCGAGCGCTCGAGGCCCGCGCGCTGTCAAAGCGCTTCGGCTCCCTCATCGTCACCGATAATGTTTCGCTCGAATTGCGCGCCGGCGAGACCCTCGGCCTCATTGGCCCCAACGGCGCGGGCAAGTCGACGCTCATCGCCCAGTTGACGGGACGCCTGTCGCCAGACGAAGGCGCGGTGCTGCTTGACGGCCGCGATGTGTCCCGACTGCCCACACACCAGCGCGCGCGCGCCGGTCTTGTGCAATCGTTTCAGGTGCCAAGCCTGTTTCGCAGCTTTACCAGCCTCGCCAATGTCGCGATCGCCGTGCAGGCCGCCGGTGGACATTCCTACAAATTCCTGCGGCGGGCGGACCGAATTCCCGAATTCGTCGATCCCGCCCTCGCGCTGATCGAGGAAGTCGGACTTTCCCATTGCGCCGATCGCCTTGTCGGCGAGCTGTCTCATGGCGAGCGGCGCTATGTCGAACTTGCCATCGCGCTCGCCGCGCGACCGCGCGTGCTTTTGCTCGACGAACCGCTGGCTGGCCTTAGCCGCGCGGAATCCGAGCGCATGATCGCTTTCATTGCGCGGCTCCAGGGGCGCCACGCGATCATGCTCGTCGAGCATGACATGGACGCGGTGTTTTCCCTCGCCAACCGGCTTTGCGTGCTGGTGCAGGGTCGCGTGATCGCGAATGGCGCGCCCGCCAACGTTCGCAACGATCGCGCCGTGATCGAGGCTTATCTTGGCGATGACGAGGATCTGGCCGGGGGCGCCCATGCTTGAACTGACGGGCGTGTGTTCGGGCTATGGCCCCGTGCCGATCCTCTTTGGCGTCAATCTGCGCGTCGGCGCCGGGGAAGTCGTTGCTCTCATGGGACGTAACGGCATGGGCAAGACAACGACGCTGCGCACCATCTTCGGCGTGCTGCCCGCCACGCGCGGCGCGATCAGCTTCGAGGGGCAATCGATTGTCGGCCTGCCGATACACAAGATCGCGAGGCTCGGCCTCGGCATCGTGCCGGAAGGGCGCGGCATTTTCGTCAATCTCAGCGTGCGCGAAAATCTCGTCGCCACGGCGCGTCCCGGTCGTTGGACGCTGGACCGCGTACTGAAAATGTTTCCGCGTCTCGACGAGCGCGCCAGCAATCTGGGATCGCAACTATCTGGAGGCGAGCAGCAGATGCTCGCCATCGGTCGCGCGCTTCTCACCAACCCAAGACTGCTTATTCTCGACGAGGCGACCGAAGGTCTCGCGCCAACAGTGCGAGCGCAGATATGGGACGCGCTCTCGATCATCAAGGGCGAAGGCCAGTCGATCCTCGTCGTCGACAAGTTCCTGGCTCCGCTGACGCGAATCGCCGATCGATTTTACATGCTTGAAAAAGGCGTCGCGGCGTGGACCGGCACGAGCGCCGACGTCATCGCCCAGCACGACACCGTGGCGAAATACCTGAGCGTATAGGGCGTCGCGTCAACCGACGACGAGCGCCACGTGTTCGCTGTGGCCGTCGCTCATGCCCCGCGCCTTCATCCAGTCGTAGGCCCGCGTGAACAGCTCCTCGCTATAGTAATCGACGTGCTTGTAATGCACGAACGCCTTCAGCAGCTCGTTCGGCTCCAGCGCGCCCCTGGCGTGCGCCGTCACATGATGGGCGTATTTGTAAAAATTGGCGTTGATGAGATCGACGGCCTTGTTCTCGGCGTCGTAATAAGCCTTGCGCTGCTCCGGCGTCAGATCGGGCGCGATGACCTCGCCACCACGATAGAACGACGCCGCGATGATATGCGCGCCCTCCTTCAGGGCAAGGCTGATGAATGGCTCCATGACCGCGATGGCGCGCGTCTTGCCGGCCTTGAGCGCCGCGTAGCGCGCCTGCGGCAGGCCGCCATTCTCGATCTTGACGTGTTCGGCGCCGCAGGCGCTCTCAAGCATCTGGATCGTCGTGTAATGGGAGCCCGTCAGTTCCTGCACCATGACGGGGACATCGACCATGTCGCGCGGCGTCTGCAGCGCCTCATCGAAGCTGACGATGGCCTGCGCGGCCACGGCGGCGCGCAACGCGGCGAGCTTGCCGGCGCGATTGCCACGCTCAAGTCGATCAATACTCGCCCATTCGCACACGTTATAGCTGTCGGCGCCGCCGCAATCGAAGAGCTGTTCCTTGACGCGCGACATGAAGGGCGTTTGCGCGTTGTCGCGTTCACGATCAGCATAGGTGGCCGAGAAAGCCACGTCGAGGCCCGCGCCGACGAACAGCCCTTCCTCAATGCCAACGATGACGGGCAGGTCGAAAACCGGATTGTTCGGCGCGATCCGAACCTTCGTCAATTCCTGGGCTGACATTCAATCCCTCCTGATCCCTGGCGACGCCACTTTCTGCGTTCATGCCGATCGGGCCCGCGCTTGCGGAAATGTCCCGAGCGAGCTCGCGATTGATTTCGCCGCAGCATAGCGCCATTCCGGAGCGGTCGTAAACCCTCGTCGGAATGCGCCGCGGACATCGCGCCTTTTGCTTAAACGCTCGCGCGAATGTGGTTGCGGACCACGGGGTAGATCTGCGTGTCCCAGCGCCGCCCGTTGAACACGCCATAGTGCCCGACGCCGGGCTGCATGTGGTGGGACTTCATGTAAGGCCGCAATCCCGAACACAGATCCTGCGCCGCAAGCGTCTGGCCAACCGCGCAGATATCGTCCTTCTCACCCTCCACCGTGAGCAGAAATGTTTTCTTGATGGCGCGCGGTTCGATCGGGGCGCCCTTGAACATCAACTTGCCCTGAGGCAATGCGTATTGCTGAAACACGTCTCGGATCGTATCGAGATAGAATTCGCCCGGCAAATCCATGATGGCGAAATATTCCTCGTAGAAGGTCCGAATGGCGTTCGCTTTTTCAAAGTCGCCCTCGATGCGATGCTTGAAGAGATCGACAAATGATTTCGAGTGGCGTTGAATGTTCATGCTCATGAACGCGGTCAATTGCAGGAACCCGGGATAGACGCGTCGCCCCGCGCCGGGAAGCCGGCCGGGAACCACGCCGACCATCTTTTCCTCGAACCATTCGTAGGGCTTGTCGTTGGCTAGATCGTTGACCTTGGTGGGCGAGATGCGCGTGTCGATGGGACCCGCCATGAGCGTCAGGCTCGCCGGCTGATCCGGGTCTTTCGCGGCGGCCAGGATTGCGACCGCCGCGAGCGCGGAGACGGTCGGCTGGCACACGGCCACGACATGGCTTTCAGGCCCGAGCGCGTGAATGAAATCGATGATGTGCTGGGTGACCTCCTCCAGCGTGAACGTGCCCGCGCCCCTGGGAACGTCGCGCGCGTTTTTCCAGTCGGTGATGTAAACATCATGGTCTTGCAGCATCGTACGCACTGTGCCGCGCAACAGCGTGGCGAAATGACCCGACATCGGCGCGATCAACAGGACTTTCGGCTCGCCCTCGACGCCTTCCTTGCGAAACCGCAGCAGGGAGCCGAACGGCGTCTCGTGCGCGACCTCCTCGACGATGGGAATGAGCTTGCCGCCGATCTCGATGCTCGGCAGATCGAAATCCGGGCGCGTGTGCGTGAAGCCAGCGAGCGCCACGAGCTCGTAATAGGCCGCCATGCGCTGAAACGGATTGACGAAAGGGCCGCTCGCCCAGCTCGTGAGAATCCGGTCGGTATTTGCAGCAAGCTCGCGAACGGGATCGCGAAGGTCGGCCAACGTCTGATAAGCGCTATACAACATTGAATGGGGCCGCCTTGCTGCCGCGTCCAAGACCGTAGCAATCGACATGCCACTGGCATGTGCATTGCATCGCGTGCATCGATCCCTCGTGGAGTGAGTTGGCCGCCAATGCCGCATGCGACCCTGACCCTGAGCAGCAAGAACTACTCGTCCTGGTCGTTTCGCGGCTGGTTGATGACAAAACTGTCCGGCATCAAATTCGAGGAAATACTTGTTTCCCCGGACGATGCCGGCGCCCGGGCCGAAATTCTTCTGCTGTCGCCCTCCATACTCGTCCCTTGCCTGACCTATGGCGAGGTCAAGGTCTGGAACACGCTGGCGATTGGCGAGTTCCTGAATGAAGTCGCGCCAAAAAAAGGCTTGTTGCCCAAGGATCAGGCGCGCCGCGCCCATTGCCGCTCGATATCGGGCGAAATGCACTCGGGCTTCGTCTCGCTTCGCTCGGCCCTGCCCATGAATATCAAGGGCCGGTTCGCCGATTTTAAAATCTGGTCGAAGGCGAAGTCGGACATCGAGCGCATCGAGGAAATCTGGCGCGGATGTCTGGAGGCCTACAAGGGGCCGTTCCTGTTCGGCGACTTCTCAATGGCCGACGCCATGTACGCGCCCGTCGTCACCCGGTTCCAGACCTATGACGTCAAGCTCGACCCGGTCTGCGAAGCCTATTGCGATCGCGTGCTCGCGCATCCCTTCGTGATGGAGTGGATCGCCGAAGCGAAACAGGAGCATGAGGAGATCGAGGAACTCGAAGTCGAATTCTAACCTCCAAACGCGCGAGAGAGGAAGCATGATGGACAAAACCGCCATGAAATTCTCGCACGTCAAGCCGGTCGACTTCGGAACCGTTGACGTCGAAGGCCCATTCGACCCGCCGGGCCCGACGCCCTGGAAATAGGCGTCTGGACGAGCCAGTCCGGTCTTCTGCTATAGTGCGCGCATGGCGGCGTTTTAACGAGCCGCCGCCGGGAGCGCGGCCGTGGTGGAAAAATTTCTGACGACACACACCGGGTCGCTACCGCGTCCCGCCGATCTCATCCGAATGATGTTCGCGCGGGAAGAGGGCGTCCCCGTCGACGCTGGCGCGCTCGAACAACGCATCGCCGCCGCCGTCGACGAGATTGTGCGCAAGCAGGTCGAGGCCGGAGTCGATGTTGTCAACGACGGCGAGATGTCGAAACCAAGCTACGCCACCTACGTCAAGGATCGTCTCGCCGGGTTTGGAGGCGCCGGCAACACATTTCGTTACGCCGATCTCGATGATTTTCCAACGCTCGCGCAAAAGGTGTTCGGCGACCCGGGCCGCTCGCGACGCAAGACGCCCGGCTGCGACGCGGCGATTTCCGCGCGCGATCCGCGCGCCGCGGAGCTCGACGCCGAACATCTGCGCGCGGCCATGCAGGCCAGCGGCGCGGCGCGTGGTTTTCTCACGGCCGCCTCGCCTGGCGTCATTGCGCTCTTCTTCCGCGACCATTTTTACGGAAGCCGTGAAAAATATCTCGCCGCGATCGCCGACGCCATGCGGCCGGAATACGAGACCATTATCGCCGCGGGACTTGTTCTGCAGATCGATTGTCCCGACCTCGCCATGGGCCGCCACATCCAGTTCGCCGACGCCAGCCTCGAAGAATTCCGCCGGCAGGTCGCATTGAACGTCGAGGTTCTCAACCACGCCTTGCGCGGCCTGCCCCCCGAGCAACTGCGCATGCATCTGTGCTGGGGCAACTACGAAGGTCCGCACCATTGCGACGTGCCACTCGCCGATATCATCGATATCGTCTTTAAGGCGCGGCCTTCGATGATTTCCTTGGAGGCCGCCAATCCCCGTCACGCGCACGAATGGAAGCTGTTCGAAACCGTCAAGCTGCCAGACGGCAAGAAGCTGATTCCCGGCGTCCTTGAATCCAAGAGCAACTTCATCGAACATCCCGAACTTGTCGCGCAACGCATCGCGAATTACGCGCGCCTCGTTGGCCGCGACAATGTCATCGCCGGCACAGACTGCGGTTATGGAACCTGGGTCGGTCAGGCCGCGGTCGATCCCGACGTGGTATTCGCGAAACTCGCGGCCATGGCGGAAGGCGCCAGAATCGCGAGCCGGGAATTCTGGTAAACGCGACTTAAAACCCGCCGCCGGATGCGTTCGGAACCGTCTGAAACACCACCTCGCGGTCCGCCGGCCATTTCATGCGATAGGCCAGCGTAATCGCTTTGGTGTCGTTTGGCGCGAGATCGAAAGTCCATCCCATCACGCCGCGACGGTCGCCAACGATCTTGTCCGTTGGCGGCGTTGTCGCGGGCGCCTGCTCAATGACGATGGCGCTGTTTTCCGATATCGGAATTGAGTCAATGACGCTGACCTTCACCACGAAGGGATGCAGGTTCTTGACCGTCGTTCGAAATTCCCGCTGCTCAGTCTTGGCGGAGCCAAGCCACGTCGGCTCGTTTTCCTTTCGCTTCACGGGGATACGCGAAACCTTCACGCGATCGTCCGCGCCAAATCCCATGTCGGCGGAATCGCCCGGCGCGACAAGACCAATGCGCGACACGCCGACAAATGCGCCATCGCGCTGGATGTTGACGAGGCCCGGCAACAACGGCGCCTCCTCGCCATTGACGATACGCGCCTGGAGATAGGCGGTCTCATCAAGCGACGGCGACGTCTTGACGATCAGATCAGGCGAGAATTTCAGCGTGGATATCCGGAACCCCTTGCTGGATCCGTCACCGGGAATATCAACGCGCCCGGGAATCCGGAAAGACGCCTGATATGAGCCAGCGTCGAGCGCCGCCTGCCGCTCCTCCGCTGGGCGAGCGGGCGCGCTGGCCGGCGGAGCGGCAGGCGTATCGGCTCGCATGGCGTCGACAGGCGCCGCGGCCTTGGCCATCGGAGCCGCGCTCCGCGCCAGCCCGACGGACACGGGAACCGGAGGTTCATAAAACGACAGGCGCTGTGTATAGACTTCGGGCGCCTGCGCGCCGCCGCGCGCGCGCGTCGTCGAAACCGACAGGCTTACACCGGTCCAGTCCTCGCCGGTGCGTTGCGTGATGGTCGCGCGGCGCACCAATTCAAGCGACGCCTTCGCGCCGGATGTATCGAGGCGCGCGTCATAGGCGGGCTGCCACCCCGCGCCCGCGACCCTGTAGGTCAACGCCAGCGTGCCCTTTGTCGCGCCTTCGGCATCGACGGATATGCTGGCCTCGCGGCTGGTTGCCGCGGTTGGGCGACGCTGCCGCCCCTGCTCCAATCCCTTGATTTCGTCGTCCAACTCGCTCGCCCGCGCGCGCGGCGCGCAGATCATCGCCGATTCTGGCGAGGCCCTGCCCCACCACGTCCCACGCCGATTGCCATTGCGAAATGTCGAGTGGTTTTGACTCTGGCGAAAGCTTTTCCGGCCCCGCCTGCGAAAAGCGGATCATCATCGCCTTTTTGGCGTCGAGCGCGTCGAGCGTGGCCTGCCAGCCCTCGCGATCGGACCGCAGCGATTTGAGTTTGGCCTCGATCGCCGTGTCCTTCTGCGCCTCCACGGCTGGCGCGACGCGCGTCTCCACGGCGCCAATGGACATGCCGCCCAAGGCCGCGCCTTCGACGCGCAGCGACGCCGGATCGAGCCCGATCGGCAGACCGCGCAGAACCAGAGTGGAGGAGCCGGCGGGCAGGTCGATGTCCACGACCCGGGTCACCGCGGCCGCGTCGGGATAGACGACGACGGCATCAATGCGTGATTTGGCGTCGATGTCGCCAGCCAGTGCCGGCGTGGCGACAATCAGCGCCAGCATCGAAAATCCGCCGGACAGGCGCCGGGAGCGGGCGGTTATGGGCATGTTCGTCCTCCAACCAACGCCCAAGCCAGGCGCGAGCGCATGCAGACGGGAAATTCAGGTGAAATGACGGCGATTCTCGAACATTTTCGGGTTACAAGCCGTTCGCGAATCGAAACAGTCTCGACCATCGCGCATTCAAGGGGAAGAAACGTCCGTGTCGCCCGCTGTCCCGCGCCTCGTCGAGCGCGCCTTCGCCAACCCGTGGCTGCTGCTGTCGCTGACCTGCCTGTTCTGGGGCGGCAACGTCGTGGCGGCCCGCGAGGCGATCGGCGAAATCTCGCCAATGACGCTGGTCACCGGACGCTGGGCGCTCGCCTCCGTTGTGTTGCTGGCGGGAGCGCGCCGCGCCTTCGTCGCGGACTGGCCGGTGCTTGCGCCACACTGGCCGCGTCTTTTTTTGACGGGGTTCTTTGGATTCACCGCCTATCACACACTGTATTACGTCTCGGCGCATTACACGCCCGGCCTGCACATCGCAATCCTGCAAGGCGCGACCCCCGTTTTGGTGTTTATCGGCGCGTGGCTGCTATGGAAAACGCCCGTCGCGCTCGCGCAAGCCATCGGATGTCTGCTCACGCTGACCGGCGTCGTGCTTGTCGGCGCGCGGGGCGATTTTTCGCAACTCGCGGCGATGCAATTCAACATCGGCGATATCGCTCTTTTGGTCGCCTCGATCTTTTACGCCGGATATTCGCTCGCCTTGCGCTTTCGACCCGCCGCCTCGCCACTGGGTTTTTTCGTCGCGCTGGCCCTCGTGGCCCTGATCACGTCGCTCCCGCTGCTCGGCTACGAATTGGCGATTGGCGAAACTTTCTGGCCAAGCGCCAAGGGCCTCGTCATTCTCGCCTATGTCGCGATTTTCCCGACCCTGCTGTCGCAAATGTTTTTCATCCGAGGCGTCGAACTGATCGGACCCGGCCGGGCCGCTCTTTTCTACAATCTCACGCCCGCGCTCGGGGCTATATTCGCGACGGTCTTTCTTCACGAACAATTTGAAATATATCATATAACCGCCCTCGTTCTGGTGATCGGCGGCGTCGTGATGGCGGAAAAACTGGGCCGCCGTTGAATTGCTCGCAAGTCTGCCATGCGAGCTCGGGACTCGACGCGCCGGGCCGGCGCCCTCATGGTGGCGCGAACAACGACTGATCGAAACGCCTCATGGATTCCCCTTCCGGGGCTCGGCAGCCCCTGCCCTCCCGCCTTGTCCAGACGCCGTGGCTGCTGCTGGCCGTCACCGTCACGGTCTGGGGCGCGAATGTCGTGGTGGCCCGCGCCTCGACCACCGAGGTCTCGCCTTTCGCGCTTGTCACCCTGCGCTGGCTGATCGTCTGCCTGCTCATCGCGGCCTATGAACGCGGCGCCGTCCTGACCGCGCTGCGGCAACTGCGACCGCACTGGCTCTACGTCATCCCCATGGGCGCCGCGGGCTTCACGGGCTCGAACGGTTTGCTGTTCGCCGGCGCGAGATACACGACCGGCCTCAACATCGCGATCGTGACGGCGGTCATTCCGGTGCTGGTCATCCTCGGCGTGCGCGTCGTCTATGGCTCCCGCATCGGCGGCCGACGGATGGTCGGCGTGGTGATGACGATCGTCGGTATTCTCGTTGTCGCGACGCAGGGCGACCTGACCGCCGTTGGCCAGTTGCGGTTCAATTTTGGCGATCTCGTCGAATTTGGCGGCGCGCTCTTTTACGCCGGTTATACCGTCGCCTTGCGTCGAAAGCCGCCGATCCCGGCCATGGCTTTTTTCATCGGCATCGCGCTGTCGGCCTTCGCCGTCTCCCTGCCGGCCCTCGGCGCGGAAATCGCCATGGGCGCCGTCATCTGGCCAACGGCGGGCGGCTGGGCCGCGATTCTCTATGTCGCGATTTTCACCTCGATCATCGGCCAGCTCTCATGGATCAAGGCCATCGAGCGCATTGGCCCCAGCCGCGCCGGCGTCTTCCAGAACCTCGTGCCCATCATCGGCGCGAGCCTGTCGGTGCTTCTGCTCGGGGAATCCTTCCACTGGTATCACGGCCTGTCGCTGGCGCTCGTGCTGTGCGGCATCTACGTGTCGGAGCGCATGGGAAAATGAAAAAGCGCCGAATTGCTCCGGCGCCTTTCTATTCCCCTCGGCGCGAAGATCAGAACTTCAGCGCGCGGGCCTGCTTGACGCCGGCAATCGCCTGCACCTTCGCGAGCACCGCGTCGGGCACGGCGCCATCGACCTCGACGAGCGCGATGGCCGAGCCGCCTTCCTTGTCGCGGCCGAGCGCGAAGGTGGCGATGTTCACCCCCGCGTCGCCGAGCATGCCGGCGAAGCGGCCGATGAAGCCAGGCTTGTCCTCGTTGGTGACATAGATCATCGAGGGCGCGAATTCCGCGTCCACCTTGATGCCCTTGATGTTCAGAATGCGCGGCTTGCCATCCTGGAACACCGTGCCCGAGATCGAACGCTCCATCGTACCCGTCGCCACGATCAGCGTGACCAGCGATTCATAGTCGCCCTGAGCGGCGCGGGTGACCTCGTCGATGATAATGCCGCGCTCCTTGGCGACGGTTGGCGCCGAGACCACGTTCACGTCCGATAGCAGCGGGCGCAGCAGTCCGGCGATCGCCGAAGCCGTCAGCGCCTTGGTCTTCAACTCCGCGACATCGCCTTCATAGACGATCGTCACCTTGGTGATGTTGGTGTCCGTCAACTGCCCGGCGAAGGAGCCAAGCTTCTCGGCCAGTGCGATGAAGGGCTCCAGCCGCGGCGCTTCCTCCGCCGTGATCGAGGGGAAGTTGATGGCATTCGAGATGGCGCCGCGCATGAGGTAATCCGACATCTGCTCGGCGACCTGCAGGGCGACATTCTCCTGCGCTTCGTTGGTCGAGGCGCCAAGGTGCGGCGTGCAGACCACGTTTGGCAGGCCGAACAGCGGATTGCTGGTCGCCGGCTCCTCGGAGAACACGTCGAAGGCGCCGCCGGCGACCTGGCCGGACTCCAGCGCCGCGCGCATGGCCTTCTCGTCCACGAGTTCGCCGCGCGCGCAATTGATGACGCGCACGCCCTTCTTCGTCTTGGCGATGTTCTCCGCGCCCATGATGCCACGCGTCTGCGGCGTTAGCGGCGTATGCAGCGTGATGAAGTCAGCGCGCTTGAGAAGCTCTTCAAGCTCCACTTTCTCGACGCCGAGATCGCGGGCGCGCTCGGGGCTGAGGAACGGATCGAAGGCGATGACACGCATCTTCAGGCCAACGGCGCGCTCGGCGACGATGGAGCCGATGTTGCCGCAACCGATGATGCCCAAGGTCTTGGCGGTGATTTCGACGCCCATGAAGCGATTCTTTTCCCACTTGCCGGCCTGCGTCGAGGCGTCGGCCGCGGGAATCTCGCGCGCCAGCGCGAACATCATGGCGATGGCGTGTTCGGCCGTCGTGATCGAATTGCCGAACGGCGTGTTCATCACGATGATGCCCCGCGCGGTGGCGGCGGGAATATCGACATTGTCGACGCCGATGCCGGCGCGGCCGATGACCTTCAGCCTCGTGGCGCGCTCAAGCAGCTTCGCGGTCACTTTGGTGTTCGAGCGAATGGCGAGGCCATCGTAATTGCCGATGATCTCGGCGAGCTTGTCCTTGTCCTTGCCGAGATTCGGCTGGAAATCGGTCTCGACACCGCGATCCTTGAAGATCTGGACAGCGGCGGTCGACAGAGCGTCGGAAATGAGTACGCGAGGGGCCATGTGGTTTCTCCCGTGGCGGCATTCCGTCTCCCTTTGGGAGAAGGTGGTCGGCGAAGCCGACCGGATGAGGGGTTACGATCTGGAATCATTGAAACAGGCGGGGAGATTCGTCGGAGATTTCAGAGGACGAAACCCCTCACCCCCCGCTTCCAGCGGGACCCTCTCCCAAAGTGAGAGGGTGGGCGTCGAGAACGGCCGCCTACGCCGCCTTGGCTTTCGCGAAGGCCCAGTCGAGCCACTGGGTCAGCGCGGCGACATCGGATTTCTCCAC
>CAISJZ010000469.1 GCA_903885755.1 uncultured Hyphomicrobiales bacterium
AAGGCGACAGCGTCGCGGAGAGTCGCGAGGGCGCCGTTGTGCATGTAAGCCCTGGCGCCCGCGACATTGCGCAGGGTTGGGACCTTGAAGGCGCCGCACAGTTTTTGAAGGTCAAAGTCCTTCGGCGCAACGTCTTTCAGTTTCGGTCGTTCGCACAGGCCAAGATCGAATTTGCTGGCATCGGCGTTGTCGGGAATGCGCGGATTGCGTGGCGCGCCCAAGACGTCGTAGGTGAAATCGGTGAACAACCAGTCCTTCGGATTGCGCGACAACACGCCGGGCGTGGCGGTTGGCGGTCCCTCGACATCATCGCCGCCGGGCGTCCCGCCGTCATGACATGACAGGCAATTGCCTTTTTTGGGATCGCGGAACAGGTCGAACCCGCGCGCTTCCTTCGTCGTCAGCAATTCGCGCCCTTCAAGGAAAGCATCGAATTTCGACGAAAATGGCTTGAAGCGCGCCGTCGACTCGAAAGACCCCACCGCTGCCGCGAGCAGGCCATAGGCGTTATCAGCATCATCGAAAAGATCGGCGCCGAACACGTCGCGCGCCAGAGCGGCGTATGGCCCCGCGCGCACCTTCGCGACAACCGCCTGCCTCGATGGATTTTTCATTTCGCGCTTGTTCAGCAACGGGCCCTCGACCTGATCGGGCAGATCGAGCGCCCGACCATCCCAGAACTGGCCGCCAACCGGCACGATCTCCATCACGCCGGTCACGTCGTTTCTGCGCGGCGCGAAAGCGAACGGCGGGCTGTAGGACGCATAGAGAATGGATAGCGTCTTGCGATTGCCAATGACGCCATCACGTCCACCACGGGGTATGCCGGGAACCGGCGAGCGATTGTCGCCGCGATAGGCGGTTTTCAGGTCGTGGCAGGTGGCGCATGACATCCCCGCCGGCTCGGAAAGCCGGGTGTCCTCGAACAGGCGCTTTCCCAGGAGATCGCCGGGAATCAGCCGCAACTCATCAGGCGACGCGGGGCGCGACGCATCGGCGGCGCGCACGGGCGCCCACGCCTGGATCAACAGAAGCGCGGCGATGCCTGCAAGTCCGTTTCGTGCAACCTGCGCCATGATTTCGTCTGTTTGTACTCGCGCGCGGCTTAATCCCCGCATTCCGACATGGCCGTCGAAAAGTGACACCCGCGTGACATTCAATCGCTAATTGCTCGAACCGCCGCGGTAAGCGGCTTGCCGGGTCACGCGATCGCCATCAAGAGCGTCTTCCTCGCCCTGAAAGACGGCGCGCAGTTCCAGCGTCGAGCGGACGCCAATATCCGGGAAATGGGCGGCGAGCCATCCCTCGGCCGCGGCGACGCCAGCGTTGAAAAGCATCTCCAGAAAAGCGGCCTCGGTGTTGAGCTTGGAGGACGCGCCAAGCGGCGCGAGCGTCCCCTCATCGCCAATCATGTGAATGAGGACCCGGCGATAGCCCGTTCCCTCCATGCGTCCCTCGTCGATCAGTCGCGTCACGAAATCGACCGTGCGAAGTTCGCGCATCAGGGACGCGTTGAAGACGATTTCGGTGAGGC
>CAISJZ010000470.1 GCA_903885755.1 uncultured Hyphomicrobiales bacterium
ATTTCGCAGTCCTCCAACTGGCCCAAAAGCCATACTTCAGGGAGGATCACTTTTCAGGGGGCAGACCAGCTCTTGCGACCTCTCGCCAGATTGGCGCCTAACTAGGCGATACCTCTGCGGTCTTGGCGAAACTCATGCAGTCGCGCCTCGTTTTTGGATTTGATATCTTGAAAGGCGAATAGTGAGGCGAGTTTAGAGGGGTCGAATGACTCGTAAAGCCGTTGATGTTGCCGTTATCATTCCCGACGTAAGCCCGGTTCCGACGATCGCGCATGTCGGGCGCGTCGATTTGAGGTCCAATGCCCCTGCGTTGGACGACGCGGCCTTCCCGTCAAGCGGCTCTTGGCTGACGATATACTGCATCGCCAACAATCACGCCCGCTTCCGCCGCCATCAGCCTCACCCAAACATGAGACGATCGCCGAGGGCGGTTCGATTACCGCGCGCCCTGACAAAGCTCAATTGAGCCGCCTTAAATCGCGGGAAACCCCGATGGAAATGTCCATATCCTCGAAGAAATACGCCGGGCCGACCTTGAAAGCCTTTGAGATCGCGAACAGGGACTTCGCGCCAATACGGTCGGCGCCACTTTCATATCGCTGCAGGGCCCCTGGGTTGACGCCGATGCGGCGGGCAAGGACATCCTGGGATAGTCCTAACTGGATGCGCCGGCTCCGCACTTTGGCGCCCACATGCAGATCCACGAAATTGCACGAATTTGGCATTAAACGCACTCCCAGAACACCAGACTGGCTCCAAGGCATCGGACTTCATGCCCAAAATATCTCGACCTTCAAGTCCTAGACGCTCGCTCCGAGCGACGGCCGCCCGCCGTTATTAGCGATCATATACAAGAATGAGCTTATACAACTTTGAGGCGAAATTATAGTAAGTCGATCCAAAAACGCGATTCGTCCACAGGTTTTACGCTTTCCCCAAAAATCTCCGGGCATTGTCCTCCCAGGGCTCGGCCTGACGGCGAGGTCAATCGAGCGTCCAAATGAGTGGCGGCCCGGGCAACGGCCGGACCGATATTTCGTTATGTATCGCGCGGCAGGCGAGGACGTGATTAAAATTATTCGGAATTTCCATGACGCGATGGAACTGGCTCACATCTCGTCGCCGGATGAAATCTGAACTTATGATTTCTTTCGTCGGCGGGGCTTTATTGCGCCTTCGTCCCGCATCGAGGTTGGTGCTCTTTTGATATGGAGTTCTCAAATTTGAAGTGCGACACCCGGCGGGCTAACGGGTGTTCCGGTGGCTCGATGCGCTAGCCGGAAACTGTCGAATACCCGGAGCCAACTCTTTTCCCGACGATCTCGATTGAATTGGATAGGTACCATCGAGGTCGGTCGAATGAGCGCCACAGCCAAACTGTTCAAGCATGGACGAAGCCAGGCCGTGCGCCTGCCCAAGGAATTTCGCTTTGAAGGAGACGCGGTCAAAGTGACCAAGGTTGGCGACCGTGTGATCCTTGAGCCAATTCGCTCAAGCGCCACGCCGATGCCTTGGGCCGCAATCGACCAACTCGGCGACAAGCCCTTCATGCCTGGGGGTCGCGAACAGCCGGCGATGCCAGAGGACAAGGTCATCTTCGAGTGATCTGCCTCGACACAAATGCCGTGATCGCGATTCTGAACGATCGCTCACGCAGCGTTCGGAAGGCCTTCGACGCGACCAACGCCGCCAACGTGGCAATCGGTATGTCGGTTATTGTCTATAACGAATTGATATTTGGCGCGGCGGCTAGCGAACGTCGCCAGCAAAATGACCAAAGGGTCGATTTGTTCGTCGCGAGCGCCAATATAGAAATTCTTGCCTTCACCACGGAGGATGCCCGCGAAGCCGCCGACATCCGCGCCTATTTGAAACGCATGGGATCGGTCATCGGCCTCTACGATGTTCTCATCGCCGCCCAGGCGCTCCGTCGCGGCGCGACGATTATCACGGCCAACGACCGCGATTTTGACCGCTTTCCTGGCCTGACGGTGACGAACTGGGCGGAATGGGTGTCTTATTCACATACCAACGGCCCCAATACCTCGACGGATTCGGCACGCGCGGCCGCGGCGAGCTTGCGATCAAGCGTCGCGAGCGGTATCGCCAACCGAACCGCAAGCGCCAGATAGCTGGCGTCATAGCCAGACAATGCGTGGCGGGCGGCGAGGCTAAAGACGATTGCATCATCGCCCCCGCCAGCGTCTCGAATGGGCAGTGCTCGCAGTTGCACCATCGACAGAGCGGCTTCTCCAGGCCGCAGCCTGCCTCGGCGCTCGGCCATCAAGAAAAGATTGCGAACCTCGAACCAGAATAAGGAAGGCGATCGGCCGCCAGCGACGCGC
>CAISJZ010000471.1 GCA_903885755.1 uncultured Hyphomicrobiales bacterium
AAGTCGAACCCGAGCGAGGGCTCGGCGGCGTCGGGCGCGTCATTCATGTGGGGTTGTGCGGCTCGGAGAGGAAAGTAGGAGGTTGGACAAAGACCCGCCCTGTCTCGTTAGGGCTGCTTCCTTCCGGACCTGACCCGGTTGGCGAGTGGAACGTCCACCACCAACCTCCCGCGATCTATGTGGACCAGCGAGACCCGTTGCGCAAGCCGCCGCGCGTCATTTTCCACGCCCGCGCCCCCGGGCCATCCGCCTTTGCCGGGCGGCGCGAACGGACTAAGGTTTGAACCCGCGCCGGGGGATTCGGCAAGAGGTTGCAATGTCCGCCAGTCCAGACGCGTTCCGCGAAATTTCCGCCGAGGTCGGCTTCTCCGGCGACCCCCTCGATCGCCTGTCCGACCGACGAGACGACGCTGAATTCGTCGACGGACTGCGAGCCTATCCAGCCGCGCGGAGCCTCGTCATCGCCCGCGACATGCCCGTGCTGAAAGTCCGCGGCGAGGCGTTCGATCCCTGGTTCGCGATGGATGAGGTCGGCAAGCTTGGACAGGCGCGGGAGACCGTCCTGCTCGGTCGCCGGGCGGGTGGTCCGGTCTTCGCGACCCTGCTCGACGATGCGGCTTCGCGCATCGAGGAGGTTCCAGCCGACAATACCTATCTCGACCGGCGGGTCATCGTCATTCCCGGTCGCGGCGATGTTCGCGTGACGGATCTGCGCTCGCTGACGATGCGTGGCGCGTTCGATCGACCGACGACCGCCATGCTGGCCGGCGCCAAGAGCCTGCTCTACTGGCACGCCCGGCACCGCTTCTGCTCGGTTTGCGGCGCCCCATCGACGCTCGCCGCAGCCGGCTGGCGGCGCGAATGTCAGGCCTGCAAGGCGGCGCATTTCCCGCGAACGGACCCGGTCGTGATCATGCTGGCGGTCGATGGCGACAGATGCCTTCTGGGCCGCCAGCCCCGGTTTCCCAAGGGCATGTATTCCGCCCTCGCCGGCTTTCTGGAGCCGGGCGAAACCATCGAGGAGGCCGTGCGACGGGAAATCAAGGAAGAGGCGGGCATAGATTGCGGGAAGATCGACTTCGTGGCGTCCCAGCCCTGGCCATTCCCGTCATCCCTGATGATCGGCTGTCTCGCCAAGGCCATATCGGTCGAGGCGACCGTCGACCGGACCGAACTGGAGGACGCCCGCTGGTTCACCCGCGCCGAGGCGCGGTCGATGTTGGAAGGAAAGCATCCGGACGGGCTGACCGCCCCTCAGCCTCTCGCCATCGCCCATCATCTGTTGCGCGCCTGGGCCCTGGCCTGACGCCCTTCCAGTCTGGAATGGATTTAAACTGGCGGCGCGCCATCCGGTCCATTTGCAGACGTGGGCGGAACAGTGATACGATGGACCCATTTCCAAACGCCAATTTGAAAAATGAAGTTGCGCAACTTGGTCGTCGGGAGAAACAGTATCCATGAACGCAGCTTCGCCCAGAGCGCGCCACGGCGCGCCTGACGCCACGGCGCCAAAGCGCCAGCGCGCGAAACGCATGCCCGCCGAGGCTCGCAAGGCGGTGATCCTGAAAGAGGCCTCGGACTTCTTCGCAAGTCACGGATTCGCCGCGTCCACGCGCGATCTCGCTGATCAGATTGGCGTGCGTCAGGCGCTGCTCTACAAATATTTTTCGTCGAAGGAAGCGCTGATCGAGGCGATCTTCGATCGCATCATCGTGGAGCGGACCGGCGAGGGCCGCGGCCGGTTGAACCAGGATCGATCCGCGCCGCTGATTGATCGAATTTTGCAATTCTACGCCAGTCTCTCTGCGTCGGCCGACGGCTCGGGAACGCGGCTGGCCAGCCGCGCCGCGCTCGAGGATCTGCCCGTAACCAGCCGTCTCGCCGCGTTTCTCACGAAGAATCTCTTCACGCCGCTTCTCGACGAATTGCGCATTGTCGAGAATCTGCCGTCCCTCGGCCTGCGTCCGATGATGCGCGGCGAATTCGAGATTGTTCTGGCGTTCCATGCTGGCGCGATGTTCGCCAGTCTGCGGCGTCATCTCGACAACCTGCCCGCGCCGCAGGACACGGAAGCCTTCATGCGGCTCTATATCGAGACGTTCATCGCCGGCGCGCGACACGGCATGCGACAATTGCACGCGGCGGGCGCCGCGGGGCCAATGACGGCCGAAGCAAAAACCCCCTAGCAACCTTCTCTGCGACCACGCGATTTCTTTCCGATCGCCGGGCCTCCCCTTTCGCGCGAAATGTTTTAGTGTGTCGCGCGACACAGGGGAGGATTGAATGGTCAAGATCGGCATCGGCGATTCCGTCAAGCGCAGGGAAGACGCGCGGCTGGTGCGAGGCGCCGGACAATACGCCGACGATGTCGACTTTCCCGGCGCGACCTTTCTCGCCCTGACGCGATCCCCGCACGCCCACGCGCGCATCCGGTCCATGGACCTGTCGCGCGCCAAGGCCTGGCCCGGCGTGCTCGGCGCGTGGTCGGGCGCCGAGACGCTGGCGGATGGGGTCAAATCCATCGCCCACGCGACCGGCGGCTCGGACCTTGGCTCGGACGTGCCGCTGATCAACCGCGACGGAACGGAGCGAGCAACCACGCCGGCCCTGCCGCTCGTCGCCGACATCGCGCGCCATGTCGGCGAGGCCGTCGCCATGGTCGTCGCGACCAGTCCGGAAGCCGCCGAGGAAGCGGCGGCGCTGATCGATATCGATTACGAGATTCTCCCCGCCGTCGCGCGCTCATATGACGCCATCAAGCCCGGCGCGCCGAAACTGTGGGCACATCTGCCGAACAATATCGTCCTCGACGCGGAGATCGGCGACCGCGCCGCGACCGACGCGGCGATGGCGAAGGCCGCCCATCGCGCCACCATCAAGACACTTGTGCAGCGCGTTACCGGCGCGCATCTTGAACCACGCTCGGCGCTCGCGACGTATGACGCGGCCAGCGGGCAATACACGATCTGGGCCTTCGCCGGCACCGGCATCTCGCGGCTGCACGACGAACTGGCGATCTGCCTCGATGTCCCGCGCGAAAAAATCCGCGTGCTGACGCCAGGCGATGTCGGCGGTAGTTTTGGCACGCGCAACGCCACCTACCCGGAATTCGTTCTCGCGGCCTGGGCGGCGCGCAAGCTCGACCGCCCCGTCAAGTTCATCGCCAAACGCACGGAAGCCTTCACCAGCGATTGTCAGGCGCGCGATCTCTACGTCGAGGCGGAACTCGGCCTCGACAAGGATGGAAATTTCCTCGCGGTGCGTTCGATGAACCTGTCGAACCTCGGCGCGCACACCGCCTCCTTTGTCGCGCTCAACAAGGGCGTGCAATTGATGACGAGCGTTTACGCGGTGCCGACGGCGCATGTGATGGCGCGCGCCACGCTGTCGAACACGCCATCGACGATTCCCTATCGCAGCGCCGGACGCCCCGAAGCCATGTTCGTGGTCGAACGGCTAATCGACATCGCCGCCCAGCGCTTCGGCTTCGACAAGGTGGAATTGCGTCGACGCAATCTTATCCCCGCCGCGGCCCTGCCCTACAAGACGCCCTCGGGCCTGACCTATGACAGCGGCGATTATCCCGGCGTCATGCAAAAGGCGCTGGAACTGTCGGACTGGGCCGGCTTTCCCGCCCGCCGCGCAGAATCCCTGGCGCGCGGCAAGCGGCGCGGCATCGGGCTCGCCAATTATATCGAATCCGCTGGCGGCCAGCCGCGCGAGCGAACCGAGATTACCGTTCTGCCCGATGGCCGCGTCGATACGATCATCGGCACGCAGCCTTCGGGTCAGGGGCAGGAAACCAGTTTCGCGCAACTCGTCGCCGAGTGGCTTGGCGTTCCCTACGCCAGCGTCAACGTGCGCCATGGCGACACCGCCTTCGTCAAATTCGGCGGCGGCTCGCACTCCGGCCGCTCCATGCGGTTCGGTAGCATCGTCATCCGCAACGCGACGAACGAGATCATCGAAAAGGGCAAGGCCATCGCCTCGGCGGTTCTCGAAGCCGGCGTCGGCGACATTGAATTCAGCGCCGGCGTCTTTCGCGTCGTCGGCACCGACCGCTCGCTCGGCCTGTTCGAAGCGGCGGCCGCGGCGGCAAACGATCCGCGCGTGCCAGAAGACTTGCGCGGCCCGCTCGGCGCCATGTCGGACAAGGTGACGAAGGGCCTCGCCTTCCCGTTCGGCGCGCATGTCTGCGAAGTCGAGGTGGACCCGGACACGGGCGCGGTCCAAATCCTGCGCTACACCGCCGTTGACGACGTGGGCAGGGCGGTCAATCCGATGATCGTCGATGGGCAGACGCAGGGCGGCATCGTCACCGGCCTTGGTCAGGCGCTGATGGAAGAAGCCTACTACGATCGCGAAAGCGGGCAGATGCTGTCGGCCTCGCTGATGGATTACGCCCTGCCGCGCGCCGGCGACGTGCCCTCGTTCAAAACGCATATCAGCGAAATTCCCGCGACCAGCCATCCGCTCGGCCTGCGCCCGGCGGGCGAAGGCGGCACGACGCCGGCGCTTGCGGTGTCGATCAACGCCATCGTCGACGCGCTGGCGGAACTGGGCGTCGAGCATATCGAGATGCCGGCGACGCCGCTCAAGGTGTGGCGGGCGATCCAGGCCGCGAAGGCGGGGCGATAGAAAGCCTCACCCCGCCGCCGCATAGGTCGAAAGCCCCCGCTTGTTCTCGTCGATTTCGAGCCTCTGCGACATGGACGGCATGGCGCGGTCGCTGCAATCGGCGCGCGGGCAGGCGCGGCACGACACGCCAATGGGCGTGACGATTTGCGGATCGTCGAGGTTGAGGCCATCTGCGTAAACAAGCTCGCGCGCGAAATGCAGGCCGCAGCCAAGTCCAATCGCCTGCTGGCCGACACGGGTCGGCAAACCGCCGCGCGGCGTAGCGCGCGCCACCGCGTCAATGGTGCGCGCGATGCAGAAATAACTCGCGCCATCGGGCATGCGCGAGACCTGCACGCGCAACATGCCGGGCGTCGAGAAAGCGTCATAGACATTCCAGCGTGGACAGGCCGCGCCGAAGCGGGCGATGTGAATCCCGGAGGATGAGAATCGCTTCGAGATATTGCCGGCGATATCGACACGGATGAGATGGAACGGCAGTCCCTCGGCGCCGGGGCGCCTCAAGGTGGTCAGGCGATGGCAGGCCTGCTCGAACGACACGCCAAAGCGATGTTGCAGGATGTTGATGTCGTAGCGCGTCGATTTCGCCGAGGCGAGAAAACGATCGTAGGGCATCATGACCGCGGCGGCGAAATAGTTCGCCATGGCCGAGAGCGCCAGCGCGTCGGCGTCGGGAGATGTGAATTTTCCGGCGGAGACGGCGGCCTCGATCTCCTTGCGATAGCCGAGAAAGGCGATCTGGTGCGCGAGCTGGAAGGCGCGGCTCGGCGCGGGGAGCATTTCCGACAACATGAGGCGCCGCGTCAGCGGATTGTAGTGACGCAGCAATCCCGGCATCGATTCCGATGGCGCGATTTCCACGTCGACCGCGAAGCGCGCCGCCAGCACGTCGACGAGATCGCGGTGCAGCGTGAAGAGGCCGAGCTTGTTCTCCAGCCAGAGCGCCTCGGCGGCTTCCTCCAGTTCGGCGAAGTGGTTGGCCTTGCGTTGCAGGAAGTCCGTTACCTCCTCGGAGGGAATGCCGGTGGGCGCGGCCTCGCTGTCCATGGCGTCGGCGGGCGCGCTCGCGACGCCGCCGCGCCGGTGCGCCTCATAGAGCGCGAGAACAGCGCGCGCGACGCTCGGCAGATTGGCGGCGAGTTCCTGAACGTCGCTCGCCTTGACATCCTGTTCGTCGAACAGGGGATCGGACAGCGCCTCCATCAGATCGGAGACGAGGCGCGAATCATCCTCGCCGCCAAACGCCGCCAGATCGACCTGAAAGCGCTCGGCGAGTCGCAGCAGCACGTTGACGGTCACCGGCCGCTGGTTTGATTCCAGCAGATTGAGATAGCTCGCGGAGATACCGAGCTCCGCCGCCATCTGCGCCTGATTCAGCCGCCGCTCCTGACGCAGACGCCGCAATTTGCCGCCGACCCGAACCGCTCGCATGGGAAACCCGCCGAATAAAATTTACAAAAACATTACAATTTACATTTTGATAAATGTCAATTCGTTGATCATTATCGTAGTTTCATTATATTCATCAAATAGTTATTGCGGTATTTCGCATCCGCGTCCAGATTACATTGCATCGCACAGGGCGAAAACCCCGACATTCGGGGGCTCGATTTACAAACGGAGTAAATTCAATGACCAAGAGCTACGCGCCGCCGATCCAGCGAGATTACACGCCTGCCGACGTCGAGCGCCTGTCGGGCTCCGTCCGGGTCGAACACACCCTCGCCCGCATCGGCGCGAAGCGCCTGCGCGAGTTGCTGGCCGAGCGGCCCTATGTCCGCACCCTTGGCGCCCTGACCGGCAATCAGGCCATGCAGCAGGTCAAGGCCGGCCTCGAGGCCATCTACCTCTCGGGCTGGCAGGTCGCCGCCGACGCCAACAACGCTGGCCAGATGTATCCCGACCAGTCGCTGTATCCCTCCTCGTCGGTGCCGGACGTGGTCAAGCGCATCAACAACACGCTGCTGCGCGCCGACCAGATTGCCCATATGGAAGGCGACACGTCGATCCACTATCTCGCGCCGATCATCGCCGACGCGGAAGCCGGTTTTGGCGGCCCGCTCAACGCCTATGAATTGATGAAGAGCATGATCGAGGCCGGCGCCGCGGGCGTCCACTTCGAGGACCAGCTCGCCTCGGAGAAGAAGTGCGGCCATCTCGGCGGCAAGGTTCTGGTGCCGACCAGAACCTTCATCCGCACCCTCAACGCGGCGCGCCTCGCGGCGGATGTCTGCGGCGTCGACACGGTGTTGCTGGCCCGCACGGACGCCCACGCGGCCAACCTCATCACCTCCGACGTGGACGAGACCGATCATCCCTGGATCGATCGCGATAGCCGCACCGACGAAGGTTTCTATCGCCTCAAGCAGGGCTCCACGCATTCGGTCGAGCACGCCATCGCGCGCGGCGTCGCCTACGGCGGCCATGCCGATCTCGTCTGGTGGGAGACGTCGGAGCCGGATCTGGGCGAGGCGCGCGAATTCGCGGCCGAGTTCCGGAAGCATCATCCGCAAAAGTATCTCGCCTACAACTGTTCGCCCTCCTTCAACTGGCTCAAGAAGATGAGCGTGGGCGAAGCGACGAGGTACCAGGAGCAGATCGCCGAAATGGGCTACCGCTACCAGTTCGTCACGCTGGCCGGTTTCCACTCGCTCAATCTGTCGATGTTCGAACTTGCCAAGGGCTACTCGACGCGCGGCATGGGCGCCTATTCGGAGATGCAGCAGCGCGAGTTCGCCGCCGCCGACAAGGGCTTTACCGCCGTGCGCCACCAGCGCGAGGTCGGCACCAGCTATTTCGACGCGGTCGCCATGGCGATCTCGGGTGGAAAATCCTCGACGACCGCCATGTCCGGCTCGACCGAGACCGAGCAGTTCAACGCCCGACCACATCGCGAGGCGGCGGAATAATCCGCCGTTCCGCGAAACCCTTCGACGCAAGCCCGCAAGGGCATGGAGATTGTCATGAGCCAGCAATTCTGGGTGATCGGCGGCGAATATCGTTGCCTCGAATTTCGCGAACTCGCGAACGCGGCGGCGCCGATCGGCCCGTTCGCGACCTACGAGGAAGCCGAGCAGGTCTGGCGGCGTCACGCCGAACAGACCCGCGGCGAGGCCAATACGCGCTTCACCATCGTGACCACCGCGCCGAACCCGCGGCGGATGCAGAAGGCGGCGTGATTTCAAGAGCAAGGGGGGGCGCGCGCAATCGCGCCCCCTCAGCGCCAGGCCAGAAACGCGCGCTCGGCCGCGTTGAGAACCGCGCCAAAGCCAAGGCCGAGAATCGACAGCACGACGACGCCGGCCAGCAGGTTGTCGGACTGCATGAGATTTCCCGCCGTCAGCAGAAAGGCGCCGATGCCGTATTGCGCGCCGATCATCTCGGCGGAGACGACGAGGATCAGCGCCGTCGCCAGCGAGATGCGAAAGCCCGCGAGAATGCCGGGCAGAGCCGCCGGCAACAACACCTTCCAGATGATCGCCCCGGTCGGCAGATTAAAGCTCTGCGCCATGCGAATGAGATTGCGCGGCGCCCCATCGACGCCGCTGAGGGTGGCGATGATGGTCGGGAAAAACACGCCGGACGCGATGGTGAAGACTTTTGGCGTCTCGCCAATGCCCAGCCACAGGATGAGCAGGGGCAGCAGGGCGATCTTCGGGATAGGATAGAGCGCGGACACCAGCGGCATGGAGATCGCGCGCAGGGACGCCAGCAGGCCCATGCCGACGCCAACGACGAGGCCGAGCAGCGTGCCGACGATCCAGCCGCCGCCAATGCGCCCCAGCGACGCCCAGAGATGCTGGCCAAGTTCGCCTGACGCGGTCAGCCGCCACAGCGCCTGACAGATGGCGAGCGGCGATGGCAGGAAAATCGGCGAGACCCAACGCAGCGATCCGGCTGTCTGCCACAAGCCAATCATCAGCGCGAACCCGAGCCAGGACAGAACCGGGCGCGGCGTCGCGGAAAAGCCGCCGCCGCGGAAGGCGATGGCGCGGATACCCTCTCCCTTTGGGAGAGGGTCGGACGCGAACGCGGCCGGGGTGAGGGGTTTCGATTCCGTCATTTTGCTCGTTCGAATTTACCGGCCAAAAGTGGTAACCCATCATCCGGTCGGCTCCGCCGACCACCTTCTCCCGAAGGAAGAAGGTACATGCGGAAAGTCATCATACAGACGCCGCCTCGAAAGGGCATCCCATGTTCGACCGGCTTGAAATACCCATCATTCAGGGTCCCATGCTCGGCGCCACCGCCGCCGCGATCGTCATCGCGGTCTCCAATACTGGCGCGCTTGGCTCGCTGGCCGCCTCCAGCCTGCCCGCCGACAGGATGCGGGCCGCAATCGCGGCGATCCGGGCGGAAACGACACGGCCATTCCTCGTCAACATCTTCGTGCTGGAGCCGGCCCATCCCGATCCCGCCGAGGTGCGCGCCGCCATGCAGCGTCTCGCGCCCTGGCGCGAGCGCTATGGCCTGCCCGCCCAATCGATCCCCAACGCCTGGGCGGAGAGCTTCGCGGATCAGTTTGATGTTCTTATCGAGACCGCGCCGCCTGTCGTATCGTTCACTTTCGGATGCCTCTCGGCCCCGCAAGTCGCCGCCCTCAAGGGACGCGGCTCCTACGTCATCGGCACCGCGACGACGCTAGCCGAGGCCCGCGCCTGGGCCGCCGTCGGGGCGGACGCGATCTGCGCGCAGGGGTTTGAGGCTGGCGGCCATCGCGGCACGTTTCTGGCGCCAGTGCGCCAAAGCCTTGTCGGCACGATCGCGCTGACGCGTTCGATCGCGGCGGAGCTCGATCTGCCGGTCATCTCGGCAGGTGGAATCACCGATGGCGCCGGCGTCGCCGCGGCGCTGGCGCTGGGCGCCCGCGCGGTCCAGATCGGCACCGGCTATCTACTCGCCGACGAATCGCTCGCCAATGCGCCCTGGCGGCGCGCGATCGAGACCGCCCCCGACGACGCAACGCAACTCACCCGAGCCATCTCGGGTCGTTACGCCCGCGGCATCGAGAACGAATTCATGCGCGAGATGCGCGCGGTGGAAGACGACATTCCCGCCTACCCCGTTCAAAACGCGCTGACGCAGGAATTGCGCGCGGCGGGCGCCAGGGCCAATTCCCCGGACGCGCTGTCCCTGTGGGCGGGACAGAGCGTGAAACTGGCGCGCAAGGGCAAGGCCGCCGACATCACCCGCGATCTCTGGCGCGAGGCGCGCGAAGTCATGAAACGTAACGCGGAGAGGTGGACTGCCTGACGCGCGTTTCGCCGGAGGCGCGCGGCGTGCTATCGGCAGGCGACCATTCAATCCGGGGAGTAGCGCATGTTCGCCGTCGAAGTCCGCGAGCACATCATGATCGCGCACAGTTTCAAGGGCGACCTGTTCGGCCCGGCGCAAAGGCTGCACGGCGCGACATTCGTGGTCGATGTCGCTTTTTTCCGACACGAACTCACCGTCGACGGCGTCGTCATCGACATCGGCCGCGCGCATGACGCGCTGAAAGGGCTTCTCGGGCCACTGAATTATCGCAATCTCGACGATCTGCCGGAATTCGCGGGTCGGCAGACGACAACGGAATTTCTCTCAAGGCACATATTCGATGGCATGGCCGCGGCCGCGCGCTCGGGCGCGCTGGGGCCAGGCGGCGAGGGCGTCGAGAAAATCCGCGTCACCCTGCACGAATCCCACGTCGCCCGCGCGTGGTACGAGGGCGACGTGAAAGCCTGACGTCATGGCGATTCTGGGCTCAGTAGAAACCATAGTCGTCACACACGAAGCGCACGCGCCAGCCATAGGGCGTCCAGACACGGCGCCAGCAACTGTCGTAGTAGGAACGACCGGCGTTCACGCCACCGAACAAGGGGAAGGGGTTGACGCCCCCGCCTCCATACCATCGACCGCAGTGGAATGGTCCACCGCCAAATCGATGCATTCCACCCATTTGGCCGCTCCAGTGGCCATGTGGCGCGGCTTGCGCTGGCGGACCGCCTGAAATCGCCACCGACATCCCGACCGCCACGGTGAGAGCCCATGTCCTGAAAGTCATGTTCGCCTCCATTGATCGCGCCCCGCGCCCCCAACGGATTTACTTTCATGATTTTCTCCCATATCGCCGCGCGCCTGAATGGCGCATGAACCGGCGCGTTGCAGTGGCGCGACCGGACTGCTACGCCGCCTGGCGAAGCGCCGCGCAGGAATGACTGATATGAAATCGCGGGTTTTTTTCGCCATTCCCGGCGATCTCGAAACGCTCACGGGCGGCTACGGCTACGATCGCCGCGTGCTGGCGTGCGCCACGTCGGCGGACGCGCGCCTTGAGTATCTCGAACTGTCCGACGGATTTCCATTTCCCTCGCCCGCTGAAGCCCTCGACACGCTTGATCGCCTGCGCGCGGCCCCAAACGGTTCGGTACTTCTCGTTGATGGCCTTGCCTTCGGCGCATTGCCGCCGGGGGGACTCGCGACCATAGCGCATCCCATCGTCGCGCTCGTGCATCATCCGCTCGGTCTGGAAACAGGTCTCGACGAAGCCGCGAGTCGCGCGCTGATCGCAAATGAACGCGCGACGCTCGCACAGGCGCGCGCCATCATCGCGACGAGCGCGACGACGCGCCAGACGCTGATCGAGGATTTCGCGGTAAAGCCGGACATGATCACGGTCGCCGAACCGGGCGTCGATCCCGCGCCGCGCGCCGCGAGATCTGGCGGCCCAACTGTTCAATTGCTCGCCGTCGGCGCTGTCGTGCCGCGCAAGGGGTTTGACGTCCTGATCGAGGCTTTGGCGGGGCTGCGCGATCTCGACTGGCGTTTGCGCATCGTCGGCGGCCTTGATCGCGCGCCTGAAACGACGATTGACCTGCGCGCGCGGATTGCCACGGCCGGACTCTCCGGCCGCGTGACCCTCGCCGGCGCGATGCAAACCGACGCGCTGGGGGAGGTCTACGCCGCCACCGATCTCTTTGTCATGTCCTCGCGTTACGAGGGCTATGGCATGGTCCTCGCCGAGGCCATGGCGCGCGGCCTGCCGATTGTGACAACGACCGGCGGCGCGGCGGCGCTGACCGTGCCGAACGGGGCCGGAATCAAGGTTCCGCCCGACGACGCGCTCGCGCTTTCCGGAGCCCTGCGGCGCGCCATCGAAAGCGCGGAGCTGCGCGCCCAGCTCGCGGAGGCGTCGTGGCGCGCGGGCCAATCCCTGCCGCGCTGGGACGAAACGACGCGCATCATTCTCGACGTGCTGGAGCGCGTCGCATGAGCGGCTTTTCCGCCAACTGGCTGGCGCGGCGGGAGCCCGTCGATCATCGCGCGCGGAACCCCGCGATCCGCGATCTCGTGGCGCGCGCGCTGGCCGCCTGTTCCTGTCCCAAAATTCTTGATCTCGGCTGCGGCGCGGGCTCCAACCTGCGCGCGTTCGCGCCTTTTCTTGGCGAACGACAAAGCTGGCTTCTGGTCGATCACGATGGCGCCCTGCTGGGCGCGGCCCGCGTCGCGCTCGCCCGTTGGGCCGACAACGCGCGGGAAAACGGGAATGATCTCATCATCGAGAAGGCCGGGAAATCAATCGACGTTTCCTTCCGGCAGGCGGACCTGTCGCGCGATGTCGAGGCCCTGCTTGACGAGGACCGTGACCTTGTCTCCGCGGCGGCTTTGTTCGATCTCGCCAGCGCGCCATGGATCGAGCGCTTTTGCCGAGCCCTCGCCGCGCGCGATCGGCCGCTTTACGCGACGCTGACCTACAACGGCGTCGAGCGATGGACCCCGCCGCGCGCGGACGACGCCAAAATGCTCCATGCGTTTCATGTTCATCAGGCTGGCGACAAGGGGTTTGGTCCCGCCGCCGGGCCACGAGCTCCCGCCGCGCTGCGCGCCGCGTTCGAGAGACACGGCTGGAACGTCACGGAGGGCGATAGTCCCTGGATCCTCGGCCCCGCCGACGCATCGCTCATGACCGCGCTGTCGGAGGGCTCCGCCGCCGCGGTCGCGCAAACCGGACTCGTGGCGCCGGACATCATTGCCGACTGGCTCGCCGCCCGTCGCGACGCGAGCGGCTGCGTCGTCGGTCACGCGGATTTGTTCGCCGCGCCGCCACGCGCCAGGACCTGATCGAGCATCCGGCCCCACGAGGCCGGCAGCATGTGGTTCAGCACGCCGTCGCGCTTGATGAACCCATGCATCATCGCGCCGCCGATATGGGCGACAAGAACGGCGACCATGAGATACCCAAGCGTGAAATGCACCCATGACAGCGCGGTATAGGCGGCGTCGCTTTGCGGCAGGATGTGCGGCAGGGTGAACAGGCCAAAGACCGACACATCGGCGCGGTAGGCGTCCATGGAGAGCCATCCGACAATCGGCTGCAGGAACAGCAGCGCCAGCAGCGAATGATGCGCGGCGGTAGAGGCAATTCGCTCGAAGGGCGTCAGGCTGGCCGCCGGCGCTGGCGTGCCGAAGGTTTGGCGGGCGGCGACGCGGATCGCCGCCAGCACGAGCACGCCGAGCGAGCGGTGCACATCGAAATAATAATCCTGTTCCGGGCCCTCCGGCATGAAGCCAAGGCGGATGCCGATGGAAATCGTGAAAAAGATGACAATCGCGATGACCCAGTGAAGCCATTTCGAGGCGGCTGAATAGGCGCCCGGGCGCGATGCCGCCGATTGCTGATCCATGGCAAACCCTCCAGCCGCGTTTGGTGGACTCTTGCCCCGATCATAAGAAGAATGCGGCGACGGGCAAGCCGTTCACGTCACGCGAAGGTCACAGTCGAACAGGACCTCGCCGCCGCCAAGATCGTGCACCTCGACACGCGGACGCAGCGCATTCTCCAATCGCGCGATCGGCGCGAGATTGATGCCGGTGACGCCGGAGCCAATAATCACCGGCGCCATGAGGATATGCAGCCGGTCAACGCGGCCAGCGTCGAGGAAGGTCGAGATCGTCCGCGCGCCGCCCTCAACCAGCAGGCTCCGCAGCCCGCGCGCGGCCAGCGCCTCGACAATCTCGCCGGGGTCTATGACGCCGTCGCGGGCAGCGATCCGCACGAGCTCGACGCCATGGGGCGCGCGGCCCGCCGCGCTGACGAGGAACAGACGCCGCCCATCCCGCTCCAGCCAGCGACCGGTTGAATCCAGCCGTCCGGACGGATCGATGACCACGCGGGCGGGAGAGCGTCCCGGCACGCGGCGAACCGTCAACAGGGGATCGTCTGCGGCGATCGTTCCGGCCCCAACGATGACCGCGTCCACGCAGGCGCGCAGTCCGTGCAGATGATCGAGCGCGGGGGCCGCGTTGATGTAGCGGGATTCACCGCTGATCGTGGCGATCCGCCCGTCGAGGGACTGGCCAAGCTGGGCCACGACGAACGACCGGTCGCCCGTCGCCGCGCGAATGGCGGCGAAGGGATCGGCCGTTCCAGGGCTGGCCTCGTCCACGCTGGCTCCTAGTCTGTTCATCCAATCTGGGCTATGGATTGTCTTGGGAACAAAAGCGAATGAAGGTAGTTCCACTCGCTCCGCCTAGGTCGAGGGTCGTGTGACGGAAATCAAGCATATTCTCGACTCCGAAGGTGGGGCGAGCCGGGTGGCGGTGGAACGGGCGCTGGCCGAACTGAGGTCGGGCCGACCTGTTGTCGTCAAGGCCGGACGGTCGCACGTCGTGGTGTTGGGCATCGAGGCGCTGGACGAGGCCCGCGGCGCGGTGATCGAGCGGCTGGGCAACCGCCGGATGCGCCTGTTGCTGCCCGCGCCGCGACTACGGCGTCTGGGACTTGATCGCGCCCGCGCCGGGGCGATCGCCCTGCCGGTGGTCGATCTCAAACGAATCATGCATCTGGCGCTTGAGGTAGGCGCGAGAATCGACGCGCCAGTGGCCGCGCTCGGCAAGCTCGATCACGCCGCCCTGGAACTGGCGCGACTCGCTCTAATTCTTCCAACGGTTGTCGTCGCCAACGTCGCCGCGCGCGCCATTGAGGGCGAAGGGCTTGTGCGTGTCGAGGCGACCTCGGTCGAACTCTATCGCGTCGCCCAGACCCGCGACCTCCGGATTGTCGGGCGCGCGCCGGTGCCGCTCGAAGGCGCGCCGGACACCGAATTCGTCATCTTTCGCGGCGGCGAGGGCCTGCGCGATCAGGTCGCGGTCGTCATCGGAAAGCCGGATTTTTCCCAGCCCGTGACCGTGCGTCTGCATTCGGCCTGCCTGACGGGCGATCTTTTCGGCAGCCTCAAGTGCGACTGTGGCGACCAGTTGCGCCACACCGCGCGATTCATGGCCGAGAACGGCGGCGGGGTGCTGCTCTATCTCGATCAAGAAGGACGAGGCAACGGCCTCGCGAACAAGATTCAGGCCTACAGGCTGCAGGCCCAGGGTTTTGACACCTACGACGCCGACGAGGTGCTGGGCTTCGATCACGATCAGCGCGGGTTCGACTTCGCGGCGTCGATGCTCAAGCAGCTTGGCGTTTCTCGCGTGCGATTGATGACGAACAATCCAGCCAAGATCGCGGCGCTCGAGTCCGCCGGTCTCGACGTGGTGTCGGACCAGCGCATCCTCGGCCGCAAGACCGACCAGAATATCCGCTACCTCGCGACGAAACGTGATCGCGCCGGCCACCTCATCGATGTCGACGAGGCTCCGATCACAGGTGGCGCGGGCGAGTAAAATCCCGGTCTGCTTGCTCCTCGCCCGTCCGCTTCAGGAATAGCCGTTTCGTTCATGAATAATTCCTCCCCTCGCGGTTATGCGCTGGCGTCCATCCTATTCATCGTGGGGTCTCTGGCGCTGGCCTCGCCATGGCTCCTTGGAATCGTCACGATCCCCTGGGACGCCAAGGCCGAGGAATGGCCGCAATTCGCCTTCCTCGCGCGCTCGCTCGCGTCGGGCGAAAGTCCGTTCTGGACGCCAAACATATATGCCGGACTCCCCAACATCGCCGATCCGCAGGCATTGATCTTCTCGCCGTCGTTTCTGTTGATGGCGTTGTTCAGCGGCCAGCCCGGCTTCATCATGGCGGACGCGGTTGTCTTCGCCATGCTGATACTCGCGGGCCTCGCGCTGATGCTGTTCTTTCGCGATCGAGGCTGGCGGCCGGAGGGCGCGCTGGTCGCCGCCTTCGCCTTCTCTTTCGGCGGATCGGCGGCGTGGCGGTTGCAGCATATCGGGCAGGTGACGAGCCTGTGCTGGTTCGCCATCGCGCTGTTGCTTCTGGACCGCGCGCTCGATCGATCCTCGATCGTCGCCGGATTCCTCGCTGGCGTGATCGCCGGCTTCATGGCGCTGGGGCGCGATCAGGTCGGGTTGCTCGGCGCCTATGCGCTGGCCATTTACGCCTTATGGCATGCGTTTTCTGGCGCAAGCCTGGGCGCGCGCCTTCGCTCCGCCGTGGCGCCATTGTGCGCCGGATTTGTCGGGGGCGTTCTCGTAACGGCGATTCCCATCGCCTTCTCCCTCACGCTGGCGAGCGATTCCAACCGCCCCGCGATCGATTTCGCCGGCGCCGGTCGCGGCTCGCTGCCGCCGCTGGCGCTTTTGTCGGGCGTGGTCGCCAATCTCTTTGGCGTCGATGGTCCCTATGAAAAATACTGGGGGCCGCCGTCGTCACTTGTCTGGGGAGCGACCGACCTCGCGCTGGCGCGCAACATGGCGACGATTTATTTCGGCGCGCTCCCCGTAGCCGCGCTGACGTGTCTCGGCATAGCGCGCGGCGCCCTGCGCGAGCGGACCGCTCTGGTCTTCACCGCGCTGATAGCGTTCATGGGTCTCTACGCAGTTGGTCGCTATACGCCAGCGTTTGGACTGCTGTATCACCTGCCTGGCGTCGAGTTTTATCGTCGCCCGGCGGATGCGACCTTCATGCTGGTCGCCGTTCTGGCGATCGCGGCGGGTTACTGCGTGCATCGCGCGGTCGAACGCGGCGAAGGCCTGAACCCTGCGGGGCCTCTGCTCGTGGCGGGCCTGCTGGGCGTCTGCGCCTTCGTCGCGGTTGATCGCGAGCGCCTGGAGCAGGCGACGCTCCCTCTACTGACAGGTCTGTTTTTTCTCGGCGCCGCCGTTGCGCTGCTGGTTGTCCTGCCACGTTTGTCCGCGCGATGGCCGGCGATGGCGCTTATCGCGGTGGCGGCGCTGATGTCGCTCGACCTCGCGGTCAACAACAAGCCGAACGAGTCCACGGGCCTTCCGCCGCAAGCCTATGACGAACTGCGATTCAACACTCACAACGACACGATCACGCTCATCAGGCGCCGCCTCGCCGACGGCGCGGCGGCCGACCGCCGCGACCGCGTGGAAATCGCGGGCGTTGGTTTCCAGTGGCCGAACATCGGCATGGTTCAAGGGTTCGATAACGACCTTGGCTACAATCCGCTGCGACTGAAACTCTTCGCCGATGTCACCCACATCGGCGATCAGGTGGCCGAGATGGAACAGCGCGTGTTTTCGCCGCTGTTTCCTTCCTACCGCTCGCCCATGGCGGATCTCCTCGGCGTCCGCCTGATTGTCACCGGCGCGCCGCCGCAATCCATCGACAAGGCGCTCAAGCCCGGCGATCTGAATTTTATCGCGCGCACGAATGACGCCTTCGTTTACGAAAACCCTCGCGCGCTCCCGCGCGTGTTGCTGGCGACGAAAGCCGTGGCGGCGGATTTCGGCAAGCTGATCGCCGAGGGCCCCATGCCGGATCTCGATTATCGCCAGTCGGTCCTGCTTGAACATCCGCCAACCGACACAGGCGAGGCGCGCCCTCCCGGCGAAGCGAAGATCGCGGCCTATCACAACACCGACATTCTCATCGAGGCGCGCGCGCCAGGTGGCGGCTATGTCGTGCTGAATGATATCTGGCATCCCTGGTGGCAAGCCACGGTCGATGGCAAGCCAGCGGATATCCTGCGCGCCAACGTCATGTTCCGCGCGGTCGAAATTCCACCGGGCGATCACATCGTGCGATTCGCCTTCCACCCCTTCGAGGGATTGTGGAAGCAGATGACTGGCCCGGCGCGAGCGCGTTAGTGGCTCCGTTCAGCTCGCCGCGAATTTCATGACGAAAGCGGGATAACGATCCCCGACGATGGCGCCCGGCGCGAAGGCGCGATCGAGCGCGGCAAGCTCGTCCGCGCTCAACACGACGTCGAGAATCGCGAGATTTTCGGGCAGGCGCGAGCGCTTGCTCATGCCAACCAACGGGACCAAGTCATCGCCGCGCGTCAGCAGCCAGGCGACGGCCAGTTGCGCCGGCGAAAAACCCTTGTCGGCGGCCATTTTCTTCAAGAACTCGACGGTCGCGACATTGCGGCGGGCATTCTCGCCCTGAAGCCTGGGCGACACGAGGCGCGTATTGCCTGTCGTTGGTTCCTGTGTCGCCGCGCCGCTCAGCAGACCGTCTGCGAGTACGCGATAGGGCACGATGGCCACGCCCAGTTCGCGCGCCGTCGGCAGGATTTCGGCCTCGATGAAACGGCACGCCAGAGAATATTCGATTTCCAGCGCGGTGACTGGATGCACCGCGTGCGCGCGACGCAGATTGTCGGCGCCGACCTCGGACACGCCGAGATTGCGGACCTTGCCTTCCTTGATGAGATCGGCGACCGCGCCGATCGTCTCCTCGAAGGGCACGGCGGGATCGGGGCGCCCCGGCTGGTAGAGATCGATCACGTCCACGCCGAGACGCTGAAGCGAATAGGAGGCGAAGTTCTTGACCGCGTTCGGTCGCCCGTCGAGACCGAGAAACGCGCCCGTAGGCGACATCATCATGCCGAACTTGACGCTAAGGAAGGCGTGATCCCGGCGGTCGCGGATGGCGCGGCCAATCACGGACTCGTTGTGACCCATGCCATAGAAGTCGGCCGTGTCGAGGTAATTGATCCCCGCGCCGAGAGCCGCGGGAATCGTCGCGATGCTTTCGTCGTCATTGCGCGGCCGTTGCATGGACATGCCGCCGCAACCGAGGCCGAGAACGGAAACCATTGAGCCATCGCGACCAAGACGCGTCATTCTCATGCTTCGTTCCTTCAGTCGAGAATGATTGCTCTACACCGAACCCGGCGGGCTCGCGACACTGGAGAAAATTGGAAAGACGAGTGGAACACCCACGCGCGAACGCCCGCCGATCAATCGCTCAGGGATTCCCGATGGCCGTCATACGCAATGAGGCCGGTACCCGCCGGTCGAGGTCCTGCTCAAGCGCGGCGACGCGGTTGGCCGAAGCCGACCAGTTCGCGATGCTCAGCGCGTTGTCGGCAAGCCAGTTCAGCGAGGTCTGCACCTGAACAAACGCCGCGGCCGCCTGGATCAGATCGCCAAGCGTCATGGCGCCGGACAGATATTTGGGCGCACAAAGCAGAAGGGGAACCGCCGGCGCGAGAAGATTGTTGGCGCTGCTGAGAAAGACGATGCGCGTTTGCCCGAGAATCACCCCCATCCACTTGCTCGCCAGATTGTGGAGACCGCGACGGAAATCACGTCCATTGATTTCATCGCCATCGGCGGCGCTGGGCGCGGCGATCTGCTCTCGCGCCTGCGTCAGCCGGAATCGAAAGTCGCCTTCCGCCGCGGCTTTTTCCTCGACGCTGCTGACGAGCGGACGCCCCAATATGTACATTCCCAGGGACGTCGCGCCGGCATAGGCGATAACGGCGAAGACGAGATAGCCGGGAATGGTCAGACCGAAGATTTCGTGGGCGCCCCCGACCTTCCAGAGAACAAAGATGAAGGACGTCGACACCAAAAAGATGTTGATGACCCCGCCGGCCAGGTCAACGAACAGTTCAACGGCGATCCGGCTGTCGTCCGCGATGCGCGCCTCGGGATTGTCAATCGCGGCCGACAGAGCGAAATCAGCGTCGGCGCCCTTCTGCAGCCAGCGCTCAACAAGGCCCGACATCAGCCAGAGCCGCCAGCCGACCTGAAGACGCATCCGGCACTGGATTGTCGCGATGGCGACGATAGCGGTTCCGCCGACCAGGATCGCCAGTTCCACCATGCTGCGCGTGACGACATCGACTTCCCGGAACTCAAGGGCGTCGAAAAACCGTTTGCTCCAGCGGTTGACCTCAAGCGCGAGCAGCAGGCTCGCCACCAGACAGGCCAGGAAGCCGAGGGAAAACAACCAGGCCACGCGGCGCGAGCGCTCGCTCCAGTAGCCCGATGCAAGCAGAAGAAAATGACGCATTCATTCCGATCGTTGATTTGAAAAGCGCCGCCGAAGCTCGCCCGTGAAAATGTCGCGCGGCCCGTCAAAACGCGCGAGGGCGTCACGGCCCAAGATATAATATTAGCGAATGTTATCAATGCGACATGCAGCCGGGTCCGGGGTAGCGAAGGCGCCGCGCGACGGCGAGCCCCGGAAACTACTCAATGCCGGGCGGCGTCACCGACCGAATAGTCTTGCGGGCAAGCATCCGCCAGACGAGGGCTTCGTTTCACGGATCGAAAAAATGACGCGCCCCGGGCGGAGCGCGTCACGCAAAGCGTCCAAAATCGCTCAGAGAACCTTGACGGTCGTACCCACGGCGACGCGGCTGTAGAGCTCGATGGCGTCCTGATTGACCATGCGGATGCAGCCAGACGACACGTTCTTGCCGATGGTCCCGGGCTCCAGCGTCCCGTGGATGCGGAACAGCGTGTCCTTATTGCCTTGCCAAAGATACATGGCGCGGGCGCCGAGCGGGTTATGCACGCCGCCGGGCACGCCGATGCCGCTCTGCAGCTTGCCGACGCGCGCCTTGATGGAGGGATCGCGGGCGATCATTTCCGGCGGCGGATACCAGTCCGGCCATTCCTGCTTGCTGTTGATCTGCGCGACGCCGGCCCAGAGGAAGCCCTCCTTGCCAACTCCGACGCCATAACGGGTCGCGCGACCGCCGCCCTGAATGAAATAGAGGTAGTGGGCGTGGGGATCGACGACGATCGTGCCAGCCGGCTCCGTGGAGAGATAGGGCACGTCGGCGCGCCAGAAAGCCTCCGGAATGACGCCGGGCCTCAGCGCCGGCACCGGGAATTTATCTGAAATGTCGCGATACAGCGCCTGATAGCGATCCGGTCCCGCCGGGACGGCGGCGGTCCTGACCGCCTCGGGGATCGGCTCCGCCTTCGGCTTGGCGCCCGCCGCGAGCTTCAGGTTGGCCGCGGGAGGGGCGGTCGTGTTGCAACCGGCCAGCGTGAGCGCGAGACTGGCGCTTGTTCCGCCCAGAACCCAACGACGATTCAATTCCATGATGCCCAACCCCAATTGATTTTCGCCCGCAGCATACAAAGACACGGCGCGACCGCAATATTTCCTTTGTTATGGTTAACATTTCCCGAACAGTGTTGCCCGGGCGCCGCACCGGCGCCTATTGCAGCCGCACCATGACGCTGGCGCTGGCGCCGCGCGCATCGATCACCGAAACCCTGGCGAATCCAGCGCCGTCCGGGCGCCATTGAGACTGGCGGCGAAGGTCGGGCGCCCCCACCGGCGCGCCATTGACCATCCAGGTGAAGGGCGGCGCGCCGCCCTGCGCCTTGAGGGACAGCATCGCTTCAACCGTCGGACGGTCGAGGCCAAGATCGATCCGTGCGCCATCCGGCGGATAGGCGATCTTGAGCGAGCCAATGGCGGTCGCCACCGCGGTCTGGGGCGCGTCCTTGCGCAGATGGCGCAGGGGCGGCGGCAATTGCGCCGTTTTGGCGATCAGGACGTCGCGCGGCGGTCGGATCGGCTCACGCTCGCCGCCGAGGCGGGCGAAGGCGTCGAACAGGATGGGCGCGGCGACCGCCCGTCCGACCAGCCCCGGCGTCGGGCCATTATCGGCGCGCCCCACCCAGACCCCGATGGTCGTGTTGCGGTCGTAGCCCACGGCGAAGGCGTCGCGATAGCCGTAGGAGGTGCCTGTCTTGAAGGCGATGCGCCCGCCAATGGCGTTGGCGGGCGGCGGCGCGCCGCGCAGCACGTCGAAAACATACCAGGCGGCCACGGGCTCGCTGACGCGCCTGTCGGTCGAGGCGCGCGGCAAGTCGAGCCGCTCGACGAGATCGGGCGTCCGGCCGCCACGCGCCAGTCCGGCGTAAAGCCGCGTGAGATCAACCAGCCGCACGCCGACCCCGCCGAGGCCGACCGCCAGACCCGGCGCGCTGTCGTCGGACATAACAATGTCGGCGCCGGCGTTGCGCAGACGCGCGAGAAAAGTCCGCGGGCCGACGTCGTTGAGCAGCGCGATGGCCGGGATATTCAGGGACTGTTGCAGGGCGACGCGGGCGGTCACCTGGCCCTGAAAAGTCAGATCGAAGTTCTCCGCCGCATAGACGCCGAAACGCGCCCTGTGGTCCTCCAGAATGGTTTCTGGATGGGCGAGGCCGCTCTCGAAGGCGAGGGCGTAGATGAAGGGTTTCAGCGCCGAGCCCGGCGAGCGCACGGCGTTGGCGAGATCGACGCCGCCGGCCCGTTCGGTCGAGAGATAGTCGGCGCCGCCGACATGAGCGCGTACCTCCCCGGTCGCATTGTCGATGGCGACGATCGCGACGGAGAGCTTGGGCCCCAGTCGCGCGGCGCTATCGCGCGCCAGCCCTTCCAGTCCATCCTGCAGACGGCCATCGAATGTAAAGCGCAGAACCCGGCGCTCCGGCGTAGCGCGCAGGCCGATCTCGCTGGCGTGCGGCGCCAGCATGGGGAACTGCTTGCGCGCCTTGGGGACGGGGTCTCTTTTCGCGGCCTCCGCCTCCGCGCGCGGTATGGCGCCGCGCTCAACGGCGCGATCCAGAACACGATCACGCGCCCGGCGCGCGGCCTCGGGCGCGCGATCTGGCCGGCGCGCCTCGGGCGATTGCGGCAGGGCGACCAGCAGCGCGGCCTCTGCGTAGGAAAGCCGCTTTGGCTCCTTGCCGAAATAGGCCAGACTCGCCGCCCGCAGACCCTCGAGATTGCCGCCATAGGGCGCCAGCGCGAGATAGAAGCCGAGGATCTCGTCCTTCGTGTAGGCGCGTTCAAGTTCGATCGCGCGGACGATCTGGCGCGCCTTGGCGGACAGATTGCGGTCGTCGCGCGGCTCCAGCAGACGGGCGACCTGCATGGTGATCGTGGAGCCGCCGGACACGACATGGCCGCTGGCGATGAACTGGCGGATGGCGCGCGCCATCGCCAGGGGATCGACGCCATGGTGCGAGCGGAAACGACGGTCCTCGTAAGCGAACAGCAGCGTGAAAAAGCGCGGATCGACGTCCGCGACCGTCGTTGGCAGGCGCCAGCGGCCGTCGCCGGTTGTAAACGCGCGCAGCAATTTGCCGTCGCGATCGACGGCGACGGTCGAACCGCGCGCCGCGGCGGAGACATCGAGCGGCCCCAGCCGATGAACGTAGAACGCCGTCGCGCCGACGACGGCGAGGACAAGCACGGCGAACGCGCCCGCCACGAAGCGCCCGCGCAAGGGCCGCCGCGTCGACGCGGGCGCTGGCGCCGCCTCGCCCATCAGCGTTTCTCCGTCACCTCAAGGGAGCCCGACGCGGTGCGGCCAAACCGTTCTGGACGATACATGTCCTCGATGGTCGCGGGCGGCATGACATAGCGACCGGGCGTCACCGCTCGCGCGATATAGGCGACGGTGAAATCCGCCTGCTCGGACCCCGAGCGGTCAAAGGCGGCGACGAAACGATCGTCGCGCGACTCGGTGTGCGTCGGATCAACCTTGCGCTTGAGGAAAGCGAGATCATCGACGCTGCCGCCGTCAAAGAGATCGGGATTGTCGATCTCGATGCCCGCCGGGAGATGATCGACAAGCAGCAGACGCGCGTAGGCGGATTCAAGTTCCGTCACCTTCAGAGCGACAACGAAGCGGTCGGTTTGGCGCATTGCCTTCGTCTGGTCGATCTTCTTGCCGTCGAGCGTGTAGAATTCGCGCTCGACGCGATAGCCCTGTTCGGCGGCGGGTTCGGGAACCGACGGGTTGCCTGACGTGGTCAGCACGAGCCGCGCCGGCGTCTGGCCGGTGTTGCCGATGGTCACGCTCGCGCCGTCGAGCGCCAAGCCCTTCCAGTTCCGGTAGAGCGCGCCCTGATGCGGCGCGCCATCAATCGTCAGGGCGATGGCCTGCGTATCCTTGCTCAGGGCCTCGGCCGCCAGCACCATCCACGTGTCTTCCTGCGTGCTGGTGTAGCGCGCGCTGGAACGCGCCTGTTCGAGCGTCACGCTCGCCTTGACGAGTTCGGCGCGGTCGGCCCCTGCTTCCGCGCCGAGCGCCAGCAGGCCGGCGCTGTCGCGCAATCGCGAGCCGTAATCGGAGCGGGAGAAGCGCGACTGCGGCGCCGCCGCGAGTTGTTCGGTCGCGGAGGCGAACACATTGCGCGCCCGGCCGCGGTCGCCCAGCAAAGCCAGCGCCGCGGCGATCTGCGCGCGCGCCAGCGGCGAGGCAAAACTCGCGAGCTTTGTGTCCGCGAGATAGCGCAGATCGCTCATGACGGGACGGCCGTTGCGCGCCAGCACATAGATCGCATAGGCGATCCCGTCGGCCTTGTCCTTGTCGATGTCATTGACATTGACGACCGTGTTGCGAAGGAAGTCGAGCGCCTGATCGAAGGCCTTTTGCGGAACCTCGAAGCCGCTCTCCCGCGCGCGTGTCAGGAAGTCGGTGACAAAGGCGTGCAGCCAGATGTCGTCATCGCCGCCCGGCGCCCAAAGGCCGAAGGCGCCATTCGTGCCCTGACGCGTCATGACGCGCGCGATCGAATCGCGCACGCGATCGCCAACCTTGGGATCAATCGGCAGCAGTTCGGTCGCCGCCAGCCTGTTGACATAGAGCAGCGGCATGGCGCGGCTGACGATCTGTTCGGAACAGCCATAGGGATAGCGATCCAGCGCCTGCAACAACGCGGGCACGTCGATCGCGCCCATCGCGGAGACCGCGACATTGACCGCTCCGGTGCCGGGAACGAAGTCGGCGAGCAGATCGCCCGACAGCGTCACGGTCGTGCCCGGCGCGATGTCGCGCACGCTGCGGCGATAGAGTTCCGCCGCGCCCGAGTTGACGTTCAGCGCGAAGCTTTGCGTCGCCTTGATCCCGGCGCCCGTCAGCGCGAGATCGATGCTCGCCGCGCCGACTCCGCCGGCGGTGACGGGAATGCTGACCTCGGTCTTGCCGCCGATGGCGAGTTTCACGGTCCGGCGCAGCGCGTCGGCGGGAATCGTCACGGGACCATGGATGTCGAGATCGACGCGATAATCGCCCGCCGGCGCCTCGACATTGGCGATCTGTAGATGGATGCGCGACTGATCGCCGAGCGACAGGAAGCGCGGCAACGTCGCCTGCACGACAACGGGGTCGCGAACGATCACGTCGCTGGACGCCTGACCGACCTTGTCCTTCGACCAGGCCACGGCCATCAGGCGCATGGTTCCATTGAAGGCGGGAATATCGAACGTCACTTGCGCCACGCCATCGGCGCCGACCTTCACGAGCCCGGAATAGCGCGACAGCGGCTCCTGCGTCGGCCGCGCGCCCTCGAGTTGCGCGCCGCCATCGCCGCCGGAGCGAATGGCGCCGCGCGCGCCCTGCATCCCGTCAATGAGATACCCGTAGAGATCGCGCACCTCGGCTCCGAGCAGTCGCTGACCAAAGTAAAATTTTGTCGCGTCCGGCGGCTCGTAATGCGTGAGATTGAGAATGCCGACATCGACCGCGGCGAGCGCGATGTAGGCTTCCTCGCCGGCGGCGAGACCGCCGACGCGCACGGGAATCGACAGAGGCCGGCGCGGCTCCATCTTGGCCGGCGCATCGATCGCGACATTGAGCTTGCGCGTGTCCTGATCCACCCCGAACCAGGCGAGACCCAATGCGCGCCCCGGCATGCGCCGGGCCGCCTGATCGAGCGGGCGATGGGCGATCGCCACGGCATAGGCGCTGGAGCCCCATTCCGCCTTGACGGGAATCTGGATCGCGTTGTCGCCGGTCTTAACGTCGAAGGTCTGGATGTCCTCGACCTTGTCGCCGACGATGGCGAGGGTCGCCTTGCCGTCAAAGCGCGAGTTAACCGCGACCTTCATGGTCTCGCCGTCGCGATAGCCTGACTTGTCGAGGGTCACCTGCAACAGGTCGGGCGTTTCGGCGCTGGCGTCGCCGGACCAGCCGACCTCGAAGGTGATCGAGGTCGGCGCGAGCGAGCCGTCGTCGGTCTTAAGATCAAGCCGATGCGTGCCCCAGCCCACCGGCGCGGAGACGCGCGCGGGGCCGTCCGCCGCGACATCGACGCGCCCATCGGCGATGCGGCGCGCGGATTTGACCCGCTCGAAACCCCAGCGACCATCCGTATTGTACCACTGGTAATCATTGCTGACGCGATAGAGCGACCATTGCAGGCCATGCCTTGCCACGCGCTCGCCATTGGGTCCAAGCGTCACCACATCGAAGGTCGCGGTCGAGCCTTCGGCGAGATTGTCGAAATTGTTCTTCACCGCGATCAGACCCGAGCCCGATCGCACGGGCAAAACCACGGTACGCTCGACAGCGCGACCGCCGGTCTCGCCGGCGCGCAGGATGATCTTGGCCTCCAGCGGGCGGGGCCCCTGCGCGTCGGGAATGGGAACCTCGATGGTCGCCTTGCCCTTGTCGTCGGTTGTGACGACATCCTCAAGGTCGTTCTTGACCGCCTCGAACTCCTCGTCCTGCAAGCCAGCGACATAGCCGGGCATGTCGGGAACGGCGCCATCCTCGACGGCGCGCAGCGTCACGTCGCCGGACACATCGAGCCCCGCGCCGGGCGCGCCATAGAGATAGCGCGCCTCGACATCGATTTTCGCGGTCTGGTTGAGGCGCGCGAACGCGTCCTTCGGCTTCAGCGTGAGATCGAGCCGCTCGGGGACGTAATCCTCGACGAGAAAGTTGGTTTCGCCGATCGGCGCGCCCTTGGGATCGGCATAGACCTGAACGCGCCACGTTCCGGTGGCGACGCCGGGCAGAAGATCGATGGACCAGGCTCGGGCGCCGAGGCCCTGATCGGCGACACTGGCGCGCTTGTATTCAACGCCGTCGGGCCGCTTGGTCACGAGAGTCAGCGGGATGCCCGCCGCGGCGCGGCCGCGTGGATCGCGCAAAAGGGTGGTGACGTTGACCGTCTCGCCCGAGCGATAGACGCCGCGTTCAGCGTAGATATAGGCGTCGAGCGCGTTGGGCGCGTCGCGACCCTTCACGCCGCGATCGGTGAGATCAAAGGGTGTCGAGCCAAGATCAAGAAAATTGTAGTCGGCGGTCGCGTCGCTGGCGACGACCAGCCCTGGCGCCATGCCGCCAAGGCCGCGCGCGAGGCCGGGGTCGAATTTGACATGCCCATCCGCGGCGGTCGTGCGCGTGGCGAGAATTTCATTGTTGCGCGCGATCAGGCGCACCTCGATCCCAGCCTTTGGCGCGGCGGTGGCGAGCGAACGGGTCAGAACATGGATACCATCGGCGCCCGAAAAGGTGGTCAGGCCGATGTCGGACACGACGAACCATTGGGTGCCGACCATGGCGTAACTGTCACCGCCATCATCGGAATTGTCGGCGGATGAATCATCGCTGTTGTCGTCGTCGCTCTTGGCCTTTGGCTTCTCGGGCGCCGGCAGACCGGCGGTGATCGACTTGTCGCCCGCGCGCGCGACCATGACGTAGACGCCCGGTTCAAGCTTCGGCACGGCCTCCATCACGGGGAAGGCGGTGATCACGTCCTTGTTGAGGTCGGATTTCACATCGAGCGTGCCGCTCCACACCTTCACGCCCGTCTCGTTGACCATTTTCCTGGCCTTGTAGGCGCCGATCTGCGCGAGAAAGTCGGACGATCGCACCGCCTGCAACAGATTGCGGTCGCCAACACGCAGCACGTCGACGGAAACGAGCGGCGTATTGACGGAGACGAGCGGGACGCCTTCCTGTCCGACGCGCGGGAGAACGTAATTCTTGCCGGTAAAGCGCACCTGCGGCGAGCGGTCGCGCACGTAGATTTCAAAGTCCGCGTTCTTCGGCAGGTTTTCGCCCACGGCCGAGGGCAATCCCTGACGCAGAACGATGGAATAGCGCTCGCCGTGCTTCAGGCCCTCGACGCACAATTGCTGGTCGTCAGTGGTGATCGCCATGCTGGCGCCGCCGGACACCGCGACAAAGGGCGAGAAATCCACCTTGCCGCGCGCCAAAGGCTCGGAGAAGGGAAAACACGCGCGCGGCGAGGCGGAATCGCTGTCAATCTTTTCCTGGAGAACATGAAATCCATGCTCGGCGCGCAGCGGCTCGTAAACGGCGCGAACGGTCGGCGCGTCGTTGCGGTCAAGACTGGCGCGATAGGCGTTCAGAGCCGGGCGCCACATCTCACGCTTCACATACATGTCGCCGAGATAGGCGAGGGCGCTCGCCTCGTCGTTGCGCGCGCTGGCGCGCAGATAGGAGCCATAGGCGGCCGCCGCCGCGTCCTCGCGCAGGGAATAGACGTCGCTTCCATTGGCGTTGATGCCGGCGGAAAACGACGCGCGGGCATAGGTCAGCCAGAGCGCCGGATCGCGCGGCGTCGCCGTGATCGCCGCGGCCAAGGGCCGCAATGCGTCCTTGTGCCGCCCGCGCTGGATCAGCGCGGCGGCGTCGCGGGTCAAATCCGCGACAGGCTTTTGTGGCGAAACGCTGGCGTTGTCCTTTTTCAGACGCTCCTCGAGCCGGGTGAAATCACTGGCGAGAGTGTCGTCGTTGAAGGACTTCTGTTGCGCCTGCGCGGGCGCTCCAAACGCCAGAAACAGCAGGGAGAGGAGGGCTAGACCGAACTGGCGCATGAGGCGCTCCTCGTATTGATGATCGACGTTCCAGGACCATGGGTTCGAAAGCAAGAGTGGCACGAACACGGTCTATTGAAAACATGCCATGATCGCGACAAATGTGTGATGGCGCACTTCGTCGTCGCGGTGGCGTCGTCACCATGACGATGATATGAAAGCATCGAATGGGGAGCAGGCCATGCGCGTGTGGATGGCGGTCGTTCTGGGGCTCATGGGCGCGGTGTCGATCGCGTCAGCGCCGCGCGCGCAGACGCCGCCCGCGGCGCCGTCCGATCCCGCCTTTGACGCCGCCAAGCGCGCGTTCGACGCCCTGCCGGAGATCGATCGTCGCGCCATTCAGGACGCGTTGATCTGGACTGGCGACTACAAGGGCGTCGTCGATGGCGGTTTCGGGAGGGGAACCCGCGCGGCCATGGTCGCCTACGCGCGCCGGGCCGGCTTGCCCGACGATGGCGCGATCGACGCCAAGGTTCGCGCCGCGCTGGTCGCGACGGCGACCGCGGCCAAGGCCGCAGCGGGTTTCGCCAGCGTTCACGACACGCGCTCGGGCGTCACGCTGTCGCTGCCCCTCAAGACCCTGATCAAGCGGACCGACACGAAGACCGGCTCGCGCTGGACCTCGGCGGACGGATTGGTCAGCGTCGAGACATCGCAATCAAACGAAAGCGACGCCGATCTTCCCTCGCTGTTCGACAAGCTGAAGGATTCAACGCCCGCGCGGAAAGTCACCTACAAACTGCTGAAACCGGATTTTCTCGTGGTCAGCGGCGAGGCTGGCAAGACCGCCTATTATACGCGCCTGGCGCGCGGCGCGGCCGGCGGCGTCAACGTGCTGCGCGGCTATAACATCAGCTATCCCCTGGGGGCCAAGGCCCTGGAAAACATCTCGGTCGCGGTGGCCAATTCCTTTTATCCGTTCGCGGGTTCAACGACCGTCGCGCCGGTCGCGACCGCGCCAGCGCCTTCCGCGGCAGCCGCGCCGGCGCCGCCGCCTCCATCCGCGCCGCCCATCGCACGCCCAACCATCGTCGCGAGCGCGGTGGCGATCGGACCCGATCGCGCCATGTCGGTCGTTGGCGCCTGCGTGAACCCGACAATCGCCGGACGCGCGGCGCGCATCGTCAAGCGCGACGATGCATCCGGCCTCGCCCTGTTCGAGGCGAGCGGTCTGGGCGGCCGCCCGCTCGCGACGCCGACGATGCAGGCCGATGCAGGCGCGCCACTGATCGTGCTGTTCCAGAGTTCGACCGGCGCGACTGCTTCGCGGCTCGTCGCGGCGTCCGGAGAGGCGCTCGCAAGAGGAGCGCGCATTCTCGCGCCACTGGAAGACACCTCGATTGGCGGGGCGATATTCGACCGCAAGGGCGCCTTGCTGGGAGTGATCGGCGCGCGCGCCGCGCCAGTCAGGGTCGCCGGCGTTGTTCCACAAACCGCTTGGCCAGTCGTGCCGTCATCGACACTTTCGGCGTTTCTGGCTCCCGCGACGGTGACGGGCTCCCCCCTGCCGGACGGCTCGACCGCCGCCGACATTGTCGCGCGGGCGGGCGCGGCGATTTTGCCCCTGTCCTGCGATCGATAGGAAGCGGCGTCCTATCGCCGATGCGCGCGAGCGGTCCTCTTGCCAGTCGCCGCCCGTCTCTCCATAACCCGTTCGCGGTGGGCCGCCGGCGCCTCGACCGGACGGACCCATGAGCGAGCCAGACTTGAAGGACGAGATCGAAAGCGCGCCGGAGCGGCTGGCCAGCGTGATCGCGCGGCGGCGACGGCTGATCCATCTCGTGGCGATGACCTTCAGTTTTTCCATCCTGGCGCTGTCGGTCGTGGTTCTGGTGCGCGCCTTCGCGACGATTCGCTGGTGGGACCTTCGCATCGCCATCGAAGCGACGGGGTGGGACCAGATCGCGCTCGCCGGCCTGTTCACCGCGATTTCATATCTATCGCTCACGGGCTACGACGCGCTGGCCTTGCGGCAACTGTCATTGCGCGTTCCCTATGGACAAACGGCGCTCGCTTCCTTCACCAGTTATGCCGTGTCTTTCACGCTGGGCTTTCCCCTCATCACCGCCGGCACTGTCCGCTACTGGATCTATTCGCAGTCGGGCCTGAGCGCCGGAAAGGTCGCCAGTCTCACCATCGTCGCCGGAATCACCTTCTGGCTCGGCATGGGGTTGGTGATCGGCGTGTCGCTGATCGCCGACCCCGTCGGCCTCGCCGATATCAATCATCTCAAGATCTGGTTGAACGTGCTGATCGGTCTGTGCGTCGTCGCGTCGATCCTGTGCTGGCTGATCTGGGTGTCGCGCGCGCGGCGGCGCATTCGCGTGCAGGGCATGAGCCTTGAACTGCCGGGCTTCTGGCTCACCGCCGGGCAGATGACGCTGGGCGTCATCGACCTCTGCGCGGCGGCCGGCACGCTTTACGCCCTGCTACCACATGGCGTCGCCATGCATTTTCTCGATTTCGCGGGAACCTACGCCTTCGCTTGTCTTCTCGGCATCGCGTCCAACGCGCCAGGCGGCCTAGGCGCGTTTGAAATGACCATGCTGAATTCGACGCCCACGCCATCGCCCGAGGGCATGATCGCCTCGCTGCTGATGTTCCGGGTCATTTACTATCTCATCCCCTTCGTGCTCGCGATGGCGCTTCTGGGCGCGCATGAAATCATGCGGCGCTGGGCGTCGCTGCGCGCCGATATGAGCGCCGGCGACGACTGACCCCGCGCGCCGCTATGCCTCCTCGCCGCCGGCCTCGATGAACTTCGCCGCCGAGATGGCGATCTTGCGATCGGGCGCGCCGACCGCGGAGGCGTCCTTGTGCTTGTAGGGAATCGCGTCGAGCAAATGGCGGATGGTTTCGAGACGCGCGCGGCGCTTGTCGTTGGCCCGGATGACGGTCCACGGCGCGGCCTCGGAATCCGTCTTCCGCAGACTGCGATTGAAGGCGGCGGAATAGTCCGACCATTTCTCGATTGCTTTCTCGTCGATCTCAGACACCTTCCAGCGATGCAGGGGATCGCGCCAGCGTTTTTGCAGACGCTTCATCTGCATTTCCTTGCCGATGGTCAGGAAAAATTTCACCAGGCGAATGCCGTCGCGAGCCAGCATGGCTTCGAATTCCGGAGCTTCACGGAGAAAATGCTGGGTCTGCGCCTTCGTGCAAAAGCCGAACACCGGCTCGACGCCAGCGCGATTGTACCAGGACCGGTCGAAGATCGCGATTTCGCCAGCGCCCGGCAGATGCTCAATATAGCGCTGGAAATACCACTGTCCGGCTTCGATCGATGTCGCCTTGGGAAGAGCGACCACGCGGGCCGAGCGCGGATTGAGGTGCGCGGTCAATCGCTGGATCGCGCCGCCCTTGCCGGCGGCGTCGCGCCCCTCGAACACGATGGCGACGCGCTCGCCCTCGCGCTTGACCCAGTTGAGCAATTTGACGAGTTCGACCTGGAGATCGCGCAATTCCCGATTGTATTGCTTGACCGGCAACTTGTGGTCGTAGGGATAGCCGCCCGAGTCGAGCGCCGCCTTGTTGATCCACTCCGGCAGCTTTGCCATGCCAATATGGAAGCCCTCTTCGCCGTGTTTATCCATTCCCTCGCTCCCTCGGTTCCACCATGACGGATTGATGACCAATGTACCGGCCAGGAACACCTTGATCGTGACGCGGTTCTCGTCGATAGGAGATCAACGGGGCGCCCATGATCGATACCGTCGGGACGGACTATGACACGGGAACGGCCGCCGCGCTCATTGAAGCGTTGCGCGACCCCGTGGCCATTATCGGCGGGGATGCGCGGATTGCCGCGGCCAACGCCGCCATGCGAGCGCTGATACCGGGACTGCGGGTGTCGGACATGCTCGCCCTGTCGCTGCGATCGCCCGACGTGCTCGACGCGGTCACTCGGGTTCTGACCGGCGGCGGCTCGGAAACCACCATCTGGCGCGAGCGCGGCCATGTCGAGCGTGTTTTCGAAGTCACTGTCGGCGCGCTGGAGGTTGGCGGCGAGCCAGCGTCCCGCCGCGCCGTCCTGACGCTGCGCGATCTGACCGAAGCGCGTCGGCTGGAGCGCATGCGAACCGACTTCATCGCCAACGCCAGTCACGAACTGCGCACACCGCTCGCTTCCGTGCTGGGCTTTATCGAAACATTGCAGGGCGCGGCGAAGGATGACCCGATCGCGCGCGGAAAATTCCTGACCATCATGCGAGATCAGGCGCGTCGCATGTCGCGGCTGATCGAGGATCTACTGTCGCTCTCGCGGATCGAACAGAACGAACATCTGCGTCCGGTCGAGCCTGTCGATCTCGTGGGGATCGTCGGCCATGTCGTCGATACGCTGACGCCGATGGCGCGGGACGGCAACGTGTCGCTCGACGTGCGCGCGCCGGGCGAACTGATCATCAAGGGCGAGCGGGACGAACTCGTGCGCGTCGCGGAAAACCTCATCGAAAACGCCATCAAGTATGGCGCGCGCGAGGATGGCCAACCATCTTCCGTGGAGATCGGATTGATCGCGGAAGATCGGGAAGCTGCGTTCATCGTGCGCGACCACGGTCCCGGCATCCCGGTGGAATATCTGCCGAGGCTGACCGAGCGCTTCTATCGCGTCGACGCCGGCGCCAGCCGCGCCAAGGGTGGAACCGGCCTCGGTCTCGCTATCGTCAAGCACATCGTCGCGCGACACCGCGGGCGCCTGTCGATCGAGAGCAAGGCGGGAGAAGGCGCGACATTTAGAGTGACAATTCCTATTTAGGACAATTTTTCAAATAGATAGATTGTCACAAACTCGTCGTTCAAATGTCGTAAAAATCGAGCGTGGAGAGCGTAGGACTCTCCCGCGGCTGGCGACACTGTCCCTGGGGCAGGTCCATCCGCTTTCGAAGCCATCCGCTTCGAATCTCAACCAAAGAGGCGTCCGATGAATCTTTCCACCAAATTGCGCGCGGCCACACTCGCCGTCGGCCTGTGCATCACCAGCGCTGGCGCTTTTGCCGCCGACATTACCGGCGCCGGCGCGACCTTCCCATTCCCGCTCTATTCCAAGTGGTCCGAGGTCTACAAGAAAGAGACCGGCAACGGCCTCAACTATCAGTCGATCGGTTCGGGCGGCGGCATCAAGCAAATCCAGGCCAAGACCGTCACCTTTGGCGCCAGCGACATTCCGCAGACCGCCGACGATCTCGCCAAGTTCGGCCTGTTCCAGTGGCCGATGGTCATGGGCGGCATTGTCGCCGTGGTGAACCTCGACGGCATCAAGCCGGGCGAAATCGCCCTTGATGGCAAGGCCCTCGCGGACATCTATCTCGGCAAGATCAAGAAGTGGGACGACGCGGCGCTCAAGAAACTGAACCCCGAGGTCAAGCTGCCCTCGGCCGACATCGTGGTCGTTCACCGCGCCGACGGCTCGGGCACCTCTTTCAACTTCACCAATTACCTCTCGAAGGTTTCACCCGACTGGAAAGACAAGGTCGGCGAGAACCAGTCGCCGGAATGGCCGACGGGCGTTGGCTCGAAGGGCAATGAAGGCGTCGCCGGCTCGGTCTCGCAGACCAAGGGTTCGATCGGCTACGTCGAATACGCCTACGCCAAGCAAA
>CAISJZ010000472.1 GCA_903885755.1 uncultured Hyphomicrobiales bacterium
GGATAGGCTGCAATAGCGGCAGCCTGCTCAATCAGGTCTACCGTCCCAATGTGAAGTGCGAGTGAGCCTCGGTCTGGGGTGGTTTAGTCGGCTAGCCCAACATGGGCGCCGCAAAGTGGAAGGGAGTTGAGGGCTTCTATTTTTTAGGATCCCTTACCATCCGAGCAAAACAGGGTCTAAAGCCCAACCTCTGAAGGCCAGCCCCTATTTTAGGGGGCCGTGGTCCAAGGACCGCGATCTGCCTGATCTGGGAAAAGGCCCAAGGGACCCGGACGCTGGGCGTGGACTGTAGGGCCGGGGGGTGACAACAAGCCGATGCAGGGATGGTGGGCCATGGGCCGATGGCCGTGGTGGACGGCACAAGGTCGTAGGATCATGCGCGTGGCTACTTCGTATACGTTTTAGCCGTGTATGCGGCGGGCACCCTCTTCAGTGAGCGTGGCTTGGGATCGGGCGGGAAAGGGGGGGGGGCTTGCGTCTTTCAAATGGTGCTTTTCTCTGATAATATTAGATATCTAATATATAGGTGGGGTTTACTTGTCACCAAACGCAGCGACCTGTCTTTCCGGTACAAGCCGCATGCGCCTCCACCGCGCCCGCAAAAGCGCCGGGCTGCGCTGCCTGACGCTGGAGGTCAGGGAGAGCGAAATCGCCGCCCTGATCAGGAAGGGCCTGCTACGCCCCGACAGCCGACACGACAGTATGGCCGTCCGCAACGCGCTTTATTCGCTTCTTGACCGCCACCTTGGCGGCGGCATGTGACGCGTCACTAAAGGAAAGGAGGTTTCCATGGCCACATACAGCAAGAAACTGGTCACAGGACGCCAGCTGCGCGCCGCCCGTGTCTTGGCAGGGCTGACCCAGCGGACGCTTGCGGCGGCACTGGGCGTTGATGAACGCGCGGTCCGCTTCTGGGAGCGCAAGCACGACCGGCGGCCCACCAGCGCCCCTAATGACGCCCGGATAGAGCAGGCGTTGCTGGAGCACGGCGTCGTTATTTTTGCCGAGCCGACGCCGGGTGCGAGGTTAGCGAAATAAGTTCCTGTCCGGGAGTGTTGGTGAAAACCGGTAATTTCCCCACATGTACGCGCGCACGCGCGCGACCGCTTTCCGGCGAAGCACAAAGTGATCTGTCGACGAGCCCGGCTGCGATGTCCGGCATTACAGCCACCTATATGTTGGCTGAATGAGACACGGTGCGCGCGCGCGCGACCGGTTTCCGGCGAAGTGACAATACCGGGACACCGCCGGAATAACCCGGCCGGATGGTACCGGCCAACGTCAACGGCAGGCGGAGGAACGCCATCCGGCGGCTAGTAGACTGAATTGTTGGTAGCTATGTGGTAGCTAGGGCATTTTAGTCAGACGCGGAAAATCAGCTAACTAATTGATTTTATTGGCGCGCCCGACACGATTCGAACGTGTGACCTTTGCCTTCGGAGGGCAACGCTCTATCCAGCTGAGCTACGGGCGCGATGCGGCGACGTTTACCCGATCCCGGAGGTCCCGGCAATCGCGCGGGTTCGATTAGTTCGGCGCCTGTTCAACCCGCCGCCAAACCGCAATGTTGGGCCAGAAGCTGGAAGGAGCGCTTGCGGTCCTCGATGGCGTAGGCATGGGTCAGGACCACGACCTCGTCTATCCCCAACCGCGCCGCCAGCGCCCCGAGCCTGCGCGCGCAGGTTTCGCCGTCGCCGCAGATGGCTTCGGCCATGAGCTGGTCCGCGCGCGCCAGTTCGGCCGGACCGGCGCCCGCCAGCGCCTCGTCCGGAGGCGCCAATGGAGCGCGGATGCCGAGATCCCGGTTGAGCCTTGAACGGGCGCGCGTCGCGAACAGGCGCCGGGCCTCGTCCCGTGTGTCGGCGGCAAGCGCGAACACGCAGACCGTGGCCACGGGGGTCGGCCAGCGCTCGCTTGGTCGGTAAAGCTGGCGGTGGGTGGCGAGCGCCGCCTCGGCGCCCCGCTCGTTTATGAAGGCGGCGAAGCAGAACGGCAGGCCGAGATAGGCAGCAACCTGCGCCCCGTAGTCGGAACTGCCGAGCAGCCAGACCTGCGGCGCGCCGGGGGTGCGCGGCGTCACGCGCAGCGCGGCAAAGGGATGGCCCTCGACCAGCGGCGCGTCGGAGGTCCAGGCGACGATGTCGCGCACGTTGGCGGGGAAATGCCGCACCGCGTCGTCGCCCGACGGATTGAGCGCGTGGGCCATGCGACCCTCCGTGCCGGGCGCGCGGCCCATGCCCAGATCGATGCGGCCAGGCGCGATCGCTTCCAGCACGCGAAACTGCTCGGCGACCTTCAGCGGCGAATAGTGCGGCAGCAGCACGCCCGCTGTCCCGACGCGAATGCGCCTGGTGTTCGCGGCGAGCGCTGCGACCAGAATCTCCGGCGCCGAACCGACGATCGTTTCCGAGCCGTGATGCTCGCTCACCCAGAAGCGCGAATAGCCCAGCGCCTCGCATTGACGCGCCATCTCGATCGTCTGGCGGATGGCGACATCCTCGCCCATGCCGCGCGACACGGGCGACTGATCGAGAACCGAAAGCCGAAGCGCCGGCGCGGTCACTTGATCGGCGGTCGCGGGAGGCGCGATTCGCCGGGCTCCATCTTGAAGGCGTAATCGAGAGACACCCACTCGCCGGTCACGTCGGAGGCCGGCGCCTTATCGGAATGGCGCTTGAATCCGCCAACGAGCGCGCGCGTCACGCCGAACTGGGCATCGGTTTCGATGCGCGGATCGGCATCATCGTAGACCTGGCTGATGAGCGTCTTGAACCCGGGCTTCGCAGCGAGAAAATGCAGATGCGCGGGACGGTATGGGTGCCGCTCCTGCGCCTTGAGCAGGCGGCCGA
>CAISJZ010000473.1 GCA_903885755.1 uncultured Hyphomicrobiales bacterium
AGGCGATCGCGGTCAAGATGCAGGGCGACGGCCCCAAGCGCATGACCCTGCGCAAGACCGGGCCGGGCACCGTCACCGCCGGCGACATCAACACCATCGGCGACGTCTCGATCCTGAACCCCGACCTCGTGCTCTGCACGCTGGACGAGGGCTCCGAGATCCGCATGGAGTTCACGGTCAACACCGGAAAGGGCTACGTCGCCGCCGAGCACAACCGCGCCGAGGATTCGCCGATTGGTCTCATTCCGGTCGACAGCCTCTATTCGCCGGTGCGCAAGGTCAGCTATCGCGTCGAGAACACACGCGAGGGCCAGAAGCTCGACTATGACAAGCTGACCATGACCGTCGAGACCGATGGCGCGATCAGCCCGGAGGACGCCGTCGCCTACAGCGCCCGCATCCTGCAGGACCAGCTCAACATCTTCGTCAACTTCGAGGAGCCCAAGCGCGAGGAATCGACCCCGTCGATCCCCGAACTCGCCTTCAACCCGGCGCTGCTCAAGAAGGTCGACGAACTGGAGCTGTCGGTTCGTTCGGCCAACTGCCTCAAGAACGACAATCTCGTCTATATCGGCGACCTCATACAGAAGTCCGAGGGCGAAATGCTCCGCACCCCGAACTTCGGTCGCAAGTCGCTCAACGAGATCAAGGAAGTGCTGGCGCAGATGGGCCTGCATCTCGGCATGGAAGTCACCGGCTGGCCGCCGGAAAACATCGAGGAGCTCGCCAAGCGCTTCGAGGAGCATTACTAGGCGCCAGCGACTGGCGAGTAGTGAATAGCGAATGGACTGGCGAGACGCGAATGGAGCTTTTCCATTCGTCACTCGCCAACCACCACTCGCTCAACCAGGACGGTCGACCCTTGGCACGGCGGCCGTAAAAACACAGGAGAGCCAACATGTACCATGGTCGCGCAAAGCGCCGCTTCAACCGCACGTCCGAGCATCGCAAGGCGATGTTCGCCAACATGTGCCAGGCGCTCATCAAGCATGAGCAGATCACCACCACCCTGCCGAAGGCCAAGGACCTGCGTCCGGTCGTCGAAAAACTCGTCACGCTGGGCAAGCGCGGCGACCTGCACGCCCGTCGTCAGGCCATCTCGCAGATCAAGGACGTTCTGCTCGTCAAGAAGCTCTTCGACGTGCTCGGCCCGCGCTACAAGGAGCGCAACGGCGGCTACACCCGCGTACTGAAGGCGGGCTTCCGCTTCGGCGACAACGCGCCCATGGCGATCATCGAATTCGTCGAGCGCGACGTCGAGGCCAAGGGCAAGGATTCCGGCCCGGCGCAGGCGCCGCGCGACGCGGCCTGAGCCGTCGTCGGTTTGCAAGGTCTGGCGGGCGCCTCTCGGGGCGCCCGTTTTCGTTGCGGCCAAGGCCACTTGCGGACGCGAGACCAGCGCCGCATCATCGTCGCGGGGGCGCGGCTGGATTACCCGTGATGAAACCCATACTGGCTCTTTTGATTGCCGCCTCCTGCGGGTTGGTCGTCATTGATCGCGCGGGGGCTCAGACCACGCCGTCCCTCGCGAAGGGCAAAGCCGCCGCCGTTCGCGGGGCGGCGACGCGTCCGGCGCGCGCGCCGCGCGAAATTGCCTTCTGTTCGACCGCCGCGACAAAGGCCACGCCAGCCTGTCGCGAGGACGTTGCGCCAGTTGCGCCGCGGCCCAAAAACGGTGCGGGCGCTTCCGATGTCACTGTTGGCGTCAACTGGGCCGCCAGCAACGACCGAGGTTTCGGCTCGGCGAATTCCACGACGTCCAATGTGGACGCCATCAACCGGACGATTCCGGGGACGAGCCAGATTATCCCGGACAATCGCCTCGGGGTCGGCGTGCGGACGAAGTTCTGCTTTCTCTGCGATCCAAATTGATGCGGGCGTCGAATTTTAACCTCCGGGCGCGATGATCGTCGCGCGCCGCGCGAATTTTGAAGCGTGTCGGCCGACCTGTAGCGACCGCGGGGGTCGCGATCTGGAGTTGCGGCGCCCATGCGCGTCATCATCATCGCCGATTTCGCCATCCGCTCCGGCGGATCGCAACGCGTCGCCGTTGAGTCGGCCCGAGCGCTGGCCGAGGCGGGCGTCGAGGTTGTCTATCTCCATGCCGTGGCGGGCGCCGATCCGCTGCTGGATCATCCGGCCATCCAGCGGATCTGCATTGATCTGCCCGATGTGTGGAAACGCAATGCGCTATCCGCGGCGGTCAACGGGATCTGGAGCCGGACCGCCGGCTCGCGCGTATCCGCGGCGCTCGCGCCTTATGCCGGGGCGCGCGACACGGTGATCCATCTGCATCAGTGGACGCGGGCGTTTTCGCCAGCGATCCTTCCCGCCCTGCGCGTCAGCCGTCTGCCGGTCGCCGTCACCGCGCATGATTATTTCCTCGCCTGTCCGAACGGGGTTCTGTTTCGGTTCGACGAAATGACGCCTTGCGCGCTGGCGCCGATGAGCCGCGCCTGTGTGAAGACCAATTGCGACCCGCGCTCCTATCCGCACAAGCTCGTCCGGGTGGCGCGGCAGGCCGCGACGACGCGCCAGTGGCCGGGCTGGACGCTGGACGTGGTTCATATTTCGGACAGCGCTCGGGCCAGACTTGCGCCCATGCTGCCGGAAGGCTGGCGCCACCATCGCATCGACAATCCCATCGCCGCGACGCGCGCGCCGCCGGTCGAGATCGCGCCCGGCGCGGCGTTCGCCTTCGTCGGCCGCCTGACCGAGGACAAGGGGGCGATCGTGGCGGCCTGGGCAGCGGCCGAAGTCGGCGCCAACATGATCTTCATCGGCGAGGGGCCGGCGCGGGACACGATCGAGGCGATCCTGCCGCGCGCCTGGATTTCTGGCTGGGTTGGCGCCAGCGAGGTCGAGCCCCTGCTGCGCGAGCGGGCGCGGGCCGTGCTGGCGCCCTCGCTGTGGCCCGAGACGGGGCCGCTGACGGCGCAGGAGGCCGCCGCCATTGGTCTGCCCGCCATCGTCTCGGCGCGCTGCGGCGCGGGCGAAAAGGTGGACGCCGCGACAGGGCTTGTCGCCGAGCCGACGGTCGAGGGTTTCGCCGCCGCCATGCGGACGCTGATGAACGACGAGGCCGCGCGCGCCATGGGCGCCGCCGCCTATGACCACTTCTGGGCCGCGCCGCCGACGCCCGCCGCCCACGCCGCCGCGCTGCTTTATCTCTACCGGGACATGGCGGCGCGCTGATCGCGCGGACTTTGCGCGCCAGCCTTCGGCGCCTATATCTCCACGGTATCGGAATCGTGGAGACGACTCATGACGCGTTTGGCGGTCTTGCTGGCCCTGCTGCTGGGCGCGGCGCCCTGTCTGGCGCAAACGCAGAAGGTCGCGCCGCGGGAGCGCGGCGAGGTCATGCTGTCCTACGCGCCGGTGGTCAAGCGCGCGATCCCCGCCGTCGTCAACGTCTATGCCTCGCGCGTCGAGCAACGGCCGCGCAATCCGCTCTTCGATGACCCGGTCTTCCGCCAGTTTTTTGGCGGCGGGGGCGGCGGGCAGCCGCAAAGCCGCGTGGCGCAATCGCTGGGCTCGGGCGTCATCGTCGACGCCTCCGGTCTCGTCGTCACCAACCATCACGTCATCGAGGGAATGACCGCCGTGAAGGTCGCCCTGTCGGACAAGCGCGAATTCGACGCCGAGATCGTGCTGCGCGATCCGCGCACGGATCTGGCCGTGCTGAAACTCAAGGGCGGCGCGAATTTTCCGGTGCTGGAGCTCGGCGATTCCGACGCGCTGGAAGTCGGCGATTTCGTGCTGGCGATGGGCAATCCATTCGGCGTCGGCCAGACGGTGACGCAGGGCATCGTCTCGGCGCTGGCGCGCACGCAGGTCGGCATCAACGATTTCGGCTTCTTCATCCAGACCGACGCCGCGATCAATCCGGGCAATTCCGGCGGCGCGCTGATCGATCTCAACGCCCGCCTTGTTGGAATCAATTCCGCGATCTATTCGCGCTCGGGCGGCTCGATGGGCATCGGCTTCGCCATTCCCGTCAATATGGTCAAGGTGGTGGTCGCGACCGCGAGAGGCGGCGGCAAGGAGGTCAAGCGGCCATGGCTCGGCGCGACGCTGCAAAGCGTGTCGCGCGAGATCGCCGATTCCCTCGGGCTGGAGCGCTCGTCGGGCGCGCTCGTCGCCGAGGTGCTCGACAAGAGCCCGGCCGCCGAGGCTGGATTGAAGCGCGGCGACATTGTCACCGCCGTTGATGGCCAGCCGATCGACGATCCCGAGGCGTTTGGCTACCGGCTTGGCACCAAGCCGCTGGGCGGGCTCGCCTCGCTGAGCGTGGCGCGCAACGGCAAGCCATTGATCATGCCGCTGAAGCTGATGGCGGCGCCGGAAACCCCGCCGCGCGAGCGCTCGAAAATCGCGGGCAATTCGCCCTTCACCGGCGCGACGGTGGAAAACCTGTCGCCGGCGGTGCAGGAGGAGCTCGGCGTCACCGCGACACACGAAGGCGTCATTGTGGCGGAGGTCGAGGAAGGCTCGATCGCCGCCAGTCTCGGCATCCAGAAGGGCGACGTGATTCTGGCGATCAACGACGCCAAGATCGCGCGCACCGGCGATCTCAAAAGCGCGACCGCGACGCGCAAGCCGCTGTGGAAACTGACCATGTCGCGCGGCGGGCAGACGTTTACGACGGTGATTAACGGGTAGGGGCGGACAGGCGATGACGAGATTGACGCGATAGGTCGGAAAGCGGACATCGCCAGACGGTCGCGCGGCGACCGCTTGTAGTCGCTGATGCGCCAAAAGCGGCATCCGTTGTCGAGGTTGTCGCGGAAATGTTAAGTTGCCGAAAGTTTATTGGGGAGCCATTTATGTCGTTAGTAAACGCCCAAAGCGGAATGTTCTTCAAAGATGTGCCAGAGGGAAGAGCATTTTACCCATTTGGCATCCTGACGCGAGGGTGTCTTGTCAATTCTGCAATAGAGCGCAGACTGAAAATCTTTCTCAATCTCTGGTGGTTGCTTGGCTATGGCTACATCATATTGGTACTAAATATTCACGCATCTTGTGCGATTGATGCGATCATTTCCATCTTACTCCTGCTGCTATACGCCATCCCCGTCAAGTTGATGACGAAAGGCTGCGGACAAGTTTCCACGAGGTTGACTCAAACTGATTTCATTCAAAAACAAGCGCGTTCGTATTCAAATTTTTCTATTTATGGCGGCATGGTTCTTTTCGCCGCAATGACTGTCACCACTGCGGCAACGGTTATTTCGTCCTTGCATGATCCAAACGCGCCAAGGCTCATCGCGGGAGTTCTGTTTTTTGTATCTGCATACGTGGCCGGCCCCCATTGGGTGATCCAGTTGCTATGTTAATTCAACGTCGGCCTTGGCGCTATTGCTGGCGTGGCCG
>CAISJZ010000474.1 GCA_903885755.1 uncultured Hyphomicrobiales bacterium
AATTAACATAGCAACTGGATCACCCAATGGGGGCCGGCCACTAGACGAACAAGATGCGCCGCTCTTATTCCCTTCCCGGTCGCGTCCAATTTAAGGGGGATCGCGTCTTTTGCAAGCGCGCCATGACGCAAATTACGCCGTTTTCGGATGTCAACGGGATCGCCGACATGAAATTAGGGGGAGATTTCCGTCCGTTTCGTTCCATCCTGCCCCCTAAGCGACATCGAACATTACAGATGGCTCTTGATACTCAAGCTTCGTGCCGAAAAATGGCCCCCTATCCATTGCCGCGATATTCAGCCGTCGAGGAACTAATTTTCCTCGTCCAAACGCACGACCTTAGGGATGGGGACGAGGGGCATGATTTGATATTTAGCGTCTGGCACTCAAGCGGAATTTAGCGATCAGTTAAATATTTCCGTGCATCGTTAACCAAGCGACTGGCTGAAGTCATTTCCATCGGGCTTCAGCGGCATGATGCCTGCCAGTCTTCTCGGCTTCAATGCCGACATGCTCATCTCCATTATAGCCTGATTTCACCGACGAACGAATGCGGCGGTTGGCGGTCTTTGGCCGCTGACGATCGCGAACTGGCGATTTCGGACAACTAGGATCGACATGCGCACAAAGATGCCATCAGAACTGCGAAGTTCCAGAGATACGTCGCCTCGGTCGACCACCCAAGGCTAAGTGGATTATCGAATTGCGGACGAACTGGCGCCTCCCCACAATTGAACTCGCGGCAGGTTAAGCGGCTTTTGCTGCCGAGTGAATCACAGACATCGACGATAAGATACAGGAGCATCACGAATGTCAGCCATTAATCCGTCGTCTTGGAGCATCAAGGCCAAACTTTATGGAGGCTTTGGCTTCATGCTGGCGATTTCGGTCGGTCTTGCCGCTTTTGGAACGATTGAGTTCCAGGCCGTCGACGCAAAAATAGACTTGATGAACAGGCGCTCCCAAAACGCGACCCGGGTTATGGATATCGACAAATCCCTGGAATCGATGTGCCGCGGCATTCTGCGCTACGCTTACGATCATGATGAAGCGTCGCTCAACCTCTTCAACGAGACCGCTGTAAAAGTGATTGCTGCGCTGCGAGCCGTTGAAAAGGAAACCTTGGCCGGCGAACGGCAGAAGACCTATCTCTCGATTGAATCAGAAATCCCCGCTTTGCAGAAACAAGGCAATGATCTCGCCGAAATGGTCAAGCAGGGCATTGAAGCAAAGGCCCAACTCAGCAAGATGAGCGACTTGTTCACTGCTCTTGTAAAGAGCCTGACTGACGAAGTCGCCAAGGAGGCGGACCCGTCTTTGTCCCTGATGAATGAAAAGTTGAACTCGATTTTGTTGAATGTCCGCGTCGTCAATATGCGAAGCCAGGTCAATTTCGATAAGGATGGCGTAAAACTTATGCAGCAGGTTGCGGCCGCTGTATTAATGCAACTTGAGGCCTTGGATGACGCCGCTCGTTCGAAAGCAGTTCATGACTTGGTCGAGGAAGTCAAACCCGCACTGGCGAATTACATCAAAAATGGGATTGCCGTGATCGATAATCTCATAAAAGAGCGAGATCTCTATCGCGATGGCATCGCGCCTACCATCATTCGATTGCAGGGCATTATCGGAACGACCAAAACGGAAATTCTGGAGCAATTTGGATCAGCCCAATCAAGCGCGGAACAGGTTATCTCTATGAGCGCGTCCTACCAACAATACGGCGGCGGCCTTGCAATTCTTTTTGCTGGGCTCCTCGCCTTGTTCACGGCACGCGGGATCGCTCGTCCGTTGGCTGGGCTAACCTCGGGCATGAAAGAGCTTGCCAATGGCAGGCTTGACGTGGTCCTGCCGGGCCTTGGCCGTGGCGACGAAATTGGCGATATCGCTGAGGCAGTCGAGGATTTTAAGGTGAAGGCCGCCGAAAAGGCCCGAAGCGAAGCCGACATCGCGCTGCGCCGCCAGGTTGAGGAAGCGGAGGCCCAAGCCAGGATTTCCGCCGAGCGAGAAGAGATCGCCGCCGAGCAGGTCGTCGTCATGAAACAGCTTGGAGCCGCCTTGACCAAGCTTTCCGCCAAAGACCTGAGCTATCGCATGACTGAGGACATGCCGGAGGCATACAGCAGGCTTCAGAGCGATTTTAATACCGCCATTGAGCAGCTTGAGGACGCGCTGAAAAGCGTCAGCGCCACATCCGATGGCGTTCGTTCCGGTACGAGTGAAATTGCGACGGCTGCCGACGATCTTTCCCGTCGAACGGAACAGCAGGCGTCGAGCCTTGAAGAAACGGCTGCCGCCCTGGGCGAGATCACTGCGACCGTTCGCAAGACCGCCGAGGGAGCCAAGCAGGCCCGAGAGGTCGTCGCCATCGCTGCAACTGATGCCGCCAAAAGTGGCGATGTCGTGCAGCAGGCCGTCACCGCCATGGGCAAGATCGAAAAGTCCTCCCAGGAGATCAGCCAGATCATTGGCGTGATCGATGAGATCGCCTTTCAGACGAATCTTCTCGACCTCAACGAGCCAGGTCGGCGAAGGCGTCGTGCTTGTGGGAGAGACGGGCAAATCATTGGAGCGGATTGCTACGCAAGTGGCGCAGATCAATTCCGTCGTGAACGAAATCGCCGCGAGCGCCCAAGAGCAGGCAACCGGCTTGCAGCAGGTCAACATGGCGGTCAACCAGATGGATCAGATGACCCAGCAGAACGCCGCGATGGCCGAAGAAGCAACGGCGGCAAGCCGATCGCTGGGAAAGGAAAGCGAACAGCTCACACGGCTAATCGGCCAGTTCCAAATTGGCCGGGGGTCCACCGATCGACTGAGATCGGAACTCAGGAGCGCCGCGCCTCACGTGTTCAACACGGGTGACCGCTCTGTTGCGGAGGCTGCTCCAAAGCGCGCATTGGCGACCCGAGCCGTGCGGGCAAAGCGGCCGGCCGCCAGGGTCGCCGCTGCGGGAGGTCAGCGCGCGGCCGATCTTGTGGAGAACGATGCCGACTGGGCGGAATTCTGAAATCCACTGGCGGCGTGCCAGCACGTCGCCATTCATTCCCGAGTTCGAGACGAGTTACCGATGGACATACAGATGAGTGATACAGGTCAAGCATTTCGGAACGGCGTCCAGGAATTGATCGCTTTTCGGACGGGAACCCAGGAGTTCTGCGTCAACGTTCGATCCGTGCGGGAAATCCGGGGATGGACGCCAGCGACTTCATTGCCGCACGCGCCGGGGTTCGTTCTGGGCGTAATCAACCTGCGCGGCATCGTTCTGCCCATTATCGACCTGGCGACGCGACTGGGCTTTTCCCCGACGGAGCCAACCGCTCGGCACGCTATCATCGTCGTTGAATGCGGTCGTCAAGCCGCGGGACTGCTCGTCGAAGGCGTATCGGATATTTTCACCGTCGACGAAGCTCAAATCCAGCCAACGCCAGATGTGGCATCGGAGGCGGCGAAGCTCTTCATTCGCGGCGTCATTGCCACCGAGGGGCGGCTTATCAGCATTGTCGATATCGACAATATTCTCCCAGCCATTGAATTGGCGGCATAGGCACCCTGTCGCTTTATGGCGCATCAGCGACAGGGGGCATCTTCGAACAGCCCGCTCGTGGCGTCTGCTTTCCGAGCTATCGCGTCCATGTCGAAAATTCAAAACATCGCCGCGATTTCGCTTAAACGGCGCGATGAGCGCAACCGCCGCGAGCGATGGCTCAATCCGGCTTTTTAACAAAATTTATTTGTAAATATGTTGTCTTTACAAATATTATATGTTGATCTAAGGAGCGACGCCGATTGATCCAGCGCACTTGTCCGGCGAAGCCACTTCGGGCAAAGCACCGGCGCACAGAGGGCGACGCGCGCCTTAAGGACAAGACATGACCGAGATTATCAAGACCGACGTTGTTATCGTCGGGGCGGGCCCCGTCGGGCTTTTCGCCGTTTTCGAACTGGGCCTGCTGGATATCCGCGCCCATCTTATCGACATTCTGCCGAAGGCCGGCGGCCAGTGCTCGGAGCTTTATCCGGAGAAGCCGATTTACGACATTCCCGGTTTTCCCATGGTGACGGGCCAGCAGATCGTCGACAATCTGCTCAAGCAGATCGAGCCGTTTCACCCGACGTTCCATTTCAATGAGCAGGTCGAAGGTCTCGAGATTCTCGGCAAGCCGGAACATCCCCTTTTCCGTCTGACGACGAACGGCGACCAGACCTTTGAGGCCAAGGTTGTGATCGTCGCCGCTGGCGGCGGCTCGTTCCAGCCCAAGCGCCCGCCGGTCGCGGGCATCGAGGCCTACGAGGGCAAATCGGTATTCTACGCAGTGCGCAAGATGGACACGTTTCGCGGCAAGAAGGTGCTGATCGTTGGCGGCGGCGACAGCGCGCTTGACTGGACGCTCAACCTTCAGCCCATCGCGGAGCGCGTGACGCTAATGCACCGGCGTGACGATTTCCGCGCCGCGCCCCACTCAGTCAACGCCATGCGCGAGCTTGTCGCCGGCGGAAAGATGGACCTCCTGATCGGCCAGATGACTGGTCTGAAGGGTGAAAACGGCCACCTGACCGCGGTGGGCGCCAAGAGCAATGAGGGCAAGACGTTCGATATTGCCTGCGACGCGATGATGCCGTTCTTCGGCCTGACCATGAAGTTGGGCCCCATCGCCAACTGGGGCCTCCACCTGCATGAAAACCTCGTGCCGGTGGACACCGAAAAGTTCGAGTCGAGCACGCCTGGCATCTTCGCCGTCGGCGACATCAACACCTATCCCGGCAAGCTGAAACTGATCCTCTCCGGCTTCCACGAGGTCGCGCTCGCCGCCCAGCACGCGCACCACTATGTCTATCCCGAGAAAAAGCTGCTGTTCCAGTACACGACCTCGTCAACGAACCTGCAGAAGAAGCTCGGCGTGGCGTAAGGCGGACTGACTTTCACGGCCTTCTGACGGCGAAGTGAACGGACGCCGTCCACGGCTCGGGGACGAGGCGGGCCCGCGCTGCTATAGCTTTGCCCATGAAAACGTCCCTCGCCACCTGGATGCCCTGGTCAGACCGCGCCGGCCGCCTGTCGTGGCTAAAGCTCGCGTTCTTCATCGCGCTGTTGGCGCCCGCCGTCTGGATGTTCGCGGAGTGGCGCCTGGAATGGTATTCCGCCCGGCCTCTGGCCGACGCCATCCGCGAGTCGGGCGACTGGGCGCTGCGTATCCTAGTCGCCTCGCTGGCGGTGACGCCGCTGCGCTTTGTCGCCCGCTGGAACCGGCTGATCCTCGTGCGCCGCGCGCTCGGGCTCGCCGCGCTCTATTATACTCTACTTCATATCGCCCTGTGGTGCGTCGATCTGAATTATGACTGGCTCACGATCCTGTCCGAACTCGTGTTGCGCATGTTCCTGACGGTGGGGCTGATCGGGACGCTGATCATGGTCGCGCTCGGCGTGACCTCCAACGACTGGGGGATTCAAAAACTTGGCGCGAAGGGCTGGAACCGCCTGCACGCGCTGACCTATCTGGCGGCGACGTTGAGCGTTCTGCATTTCTTCATGGAGTCGAAGCTCGATGTTTCGCAGGCGGTGCTGCTCGCCGGCCTGTTTCTGCTG
>CAISJZ010000475.1 GCA_903885755.1 uncultured Hyphomicrobiales bacterium
CAATACGCGCTGACGCGATTGAGCGGTTTCGAGCGCCGTCCGATTGTTGGCGAAAACCTGTTCACGTCCGGCGCCGATCGCGCCAGATTCGCGGCCTTCTATGCCGAGATGGACGCCAACGATCCGCCGAACACCAACATGGAATCCGTTTGCGTCGGGCCGATCGCCTACACTGGTCAGGCCGAGCTCCAGATGGATATCGACAACTTCAAGGCCGCCTTGCAGGGCGTCGCGGTCGAGGAAGCCTTCCTGCCGGTCGCCGCGGTTTCCAGCGTCATCCCGGATCGCAGGGATCTGCACTACAAGAGCCGCGAGGCGAGCGATGTCGCCATCGCCGAAGCCATGCGCGTGGAATACAAGCAGATCGTCGATTCCGGCCTGCTGGTTCAGCTTGACGACGCGCGCGCGGCGGTGACCTGGGATCGCATGTCGCCGACGTCAAGCTTCGGGGACTACCTGAAGTGGCTGGCCCGTCAGGTCGAGATCATCAACCACTCGCTCGAGGGTATTCCCGAGGATCGCATACGCTATCATGTGTGCTGGGGGTCGTGGCCGGGCCCGCACACGACCGACGTCGCGTTCAAGGACATTGTGGACCTTGTGCTCAAGATCAAGGCCGGCGCATTCGTCATCGAAGGCGCCAACCCGCGCCACGAGCATGAGTGGAAGGTCTGGCAAGACGTGAAACTGCCGGCCGGCAAGGTTCTCATTCCCGGCGTCATCAGCCACGCCACCAATATCGTCGAGCACCCGGAACTGGTTGCCGAGCGCATCATCCGCTATTCGAAGCTTGTTGGCCGCGAGAACGTCATCGCCGGCACGGATTGCGGCTTCGCGCAGGGGCCGCTGCTGCGCCGCGTGCATCCCTCGATCATGTGGGCGAAGTTCGAGGCTCTCGCCGAAGGGGCGAAGCTCGCCAGCAAGCAGCTCTGGAGCTGAACCTAAACCCGCGCGTCGGTCAGACCGGCGCGCGGAAATGCTTCGACAATTTCAGGCCTTGCGCCTGATAGTTCGAGCTCATTCCCGCGCCATAAAGCGTCGCCGGGCGCTCGGCCATCGCCTCGTAGACGAGGCGCGCGACAAGCTGTCCATCTTCCAGAATGAACGGCACGTCGTGCGAGCGCACTTCAAGCACGGCGCGCGAGCCGGCGCCGCCGGCTTCCGCCGCGCCAAATCCCGGATCGAAGAAGCCGGCGTAATGGACGCGGAATTCGCCGACCAGCGGATCAAAGGGCGTCATTTCCGCCGCGTAATCCGGCGGCACGCGCACCGCTTCCTTGGACGCCAATATGTAGAATTCGCCGGGGTCGAGAATGATTTCGCGTCGTGAGCCGACACGCGGAACCCAATGGATGGGCTCCCAGAAATCTCGCGCGTCCTGCGCGCCGGGCTTGTCCACATCGATAAGCCCGGTATGCCGCTTGGCGCGATAGCCGATGAGGCCATCAGAGCCGATGCCTTCAAGATCGATTGAGACCGCGACGCCGCGATAGAAGACCGGTGCGCCCGAGGTGACCAGCGTCTCGCGTTCGTGCAGCGCCTGGTGATCTTCATCGTTCAGCGCCACAAAGCTGTTGCGGAAGCGTATCTGCGACAGCCGCGATCCTGCCCGAGCGAGAATGGGAAATGTCTTTGGCGACACTTCGGCGAAGAGCGGCCCCCTGTATCCGGCGGCCACTGTGTCGAATGCCTGGGCGCCATCGGCGATCACACGGGTGAAAACGTCGATCCGGCCGGTCGAACTTTTGGGATTTGCGGCGGCGCTGATCGCCTCGGGAAGGGCGAGGCCTTCCATAAGTTCGGCGACATAGACGCAGCCGGTTTCCAGCACGGCGCCGACCGACAGATCGATCTCATGCAGGCTCAGTTGCCTGACCCGGTCCATGACGGGCACGCCGAGGCCCGGCAGAAAGCTGGCGCGCATGCGCCAGGCGCGCGAGCCAAGCCGCAGGTCGAGGCTGGCCGGTTGCACCTGCCCTTCGGCGAAGGGCGGAGCGTCAATGTGGCCCGCAGCGGCGAGTGCCTCGATCTGACGTGCGGAGAGAATTCCGCGGCCCCGCATCCAGGCTGGTTGTTTGTCGGTTGGCACGAATATCCCCGGACGCCCATGATGGGCATACTCTGGAGCCCTAGCGCACCGCGCCGTTGACGCCAAGCGGGCCGCTGTCTAGAACAATTGATATCCCGTGGTCATTTGAGCCGGTCGGCTTGCCGCCACGCTAAACAAGGGGCTAAAGGACCGTGGCTTCGCCATCCGCCTCCTTTGCTCGACCTCGCGAGGAGCGACCATGACGACGCCCGTACCCCCCCGGAAAATGCGCCCCGCCACCGCCCTTGTTCACGGCGGCACGCTCCGCTCCCAGTTTGGCGAGACGTCTGAAGCGATTTTCCTGACCCAGGGCTTCGTCTATCCCAGTATGGAAGCCGCCGAGGCGCGCTTCGCGGGCAAGGACCCTGGCTTCATCTATTCGCGCTTCTCTAATCCCACCGTCGCCATGTTCGAACAGCGCATGGCGCTGCTGGAGGGGGCCGAATCGGCCCGCGCCACCGCCAGTGGCATGGCCGCCGTCACCGCCGCCATGCTCGGCCAGCTCAAGGCGGGCGATCACGTCGTCGCGGCCAAGGCCCTGTTCGGCTCCTGCCGCTATGTTGTCGAGGAATTGCTGCCGCGCTTCGGCGTACCCTCGACCCTCGTCGATGGAACTGATCTCGCCCAATGGCGCGCCGCCATGCGGCCGGAAACAAAGGTTCTGTTTCTCGAAAGCCCGACCAACCCGCAGCTTGAAATCATTGATATCGCGGCGGTCGCGGAAATTGCCCACGCGGGCGGCGCGACCCTCGTGGTCGATAACGTCTTCGCGACGCCCCTGCTGCAATCGCCCCTCAAGCTCGGGGCCGATTGCGTCGTCTATTCCGCCACCAAGCACATCGACGGGCAGGGCCGCACGCTCGGCGGCTGCATTCTGGCGTCCGAGGAGTTCATCCAGACGCATGTCCACAACTTCCTGCGCCAGACCGGCCCGGCTCTGTCGCCGTTCAACGCCTGGGTCATGCTGAAGGGCCTTGAAACCCTGCCTGTGCGGCTGATGGCCCAGCAGGCGAATGCCGCGCGACTCGCCGATTTCCTGGCTGGCCGGCCCGGCGTCGAGCGCGTGCTCTACCCCTCGCGCAAGGACCATCCGCAGCATGAACTGGCCATGCGCCAGATGTCGGGCGGCGGCAGCGTCATCGCCATCGATATCGCCGGTGGGCAGGACGGCGCCTTCCGCTTTGGCAATGCGCTGTCGATCATCAAGATTTCGAACAACCTGGGCGACGCCAAAAGCCTGCTGACGCATCCCGCGACGACCACGCACCAGCGCATCGGGCCCGTGGCGCGCGCCGAAAGCGGCATTGGCGATGGCATGGTGCGCCTGTCCTGCGGCCTTGAGGATATCGAGGACCTAATTGACGACGTGACGGCGGGATTGAAGGCGGTGACGGGGTAGTTTGTCGCGTCCGCGACTTATTGACCCAGCGTAAGGTTTGTCAGGCTTTTCTCAACCTGTTCGCGCCAACCTGAATTGATTGGTTCAACGGAGCGCGAACATGCTGGGACGCGACAAGCCGCCACGGGTCCCTCCCGTTCGCTACGGGCTGCCCGGAGCGCGCATCGCTGGCAAGCCGCAATGTCTCTATTCCGTGATGACGCCAGCGACTGTCGCGGCGATCACAGAGCATCTTGGCGGCGACGCCGTGCTGGCGCGCATCGGCGCCCATGGATTCGTTGCCGATCATGACAACATGAGTTTTCGGATCGATCATCCCAATCCAAATCATGTTCATGTGGTCGTTATCTCGTCGCAGCCTCACGGGTTCTTCAACATGGATTGCTACGGGCGGATCCCCGCTGGTGCCCTTTCGGCGCCGCTGATCGGGACCGCCAAGCAGATACTTCCGGAAAATCTCGCCACGGTGCTTGGCAAGCTGACCGGAACCGATGCGATCCATCATCATCATTTCTGAGCGCGATCGTCACACAGGGAATTGTTCCAGGAGTTCCACGGGGTCGCCATACCTGCGCGCGCATTCGATCACGGCGGGATCGGCGAGCGACAGGAGATAGCCTTCGTCGATCAAGGTCTTGTTGCCCGCTGTCACCGTTGAATCGAATGTGACGAGATCCATGTGGACATGGGGCTCTTCCCAGTTCGGCATGACCCGGCGCAGGTATTCGCTCGTCTTCGGCCCGTTGATGCCGAAATGCAGCGCGCCCGGCGAATTGGGTCCGGCGGGATAGATATCGAAACGCGGCGCCTTGGGATTGTGGCCGCAGCCCAATTCCTCCAGCGTGCCGCCGATGAGGAATTCGCGCAGCACTTGCGCCTCCTCGCTCTCGCCATGCACGGCGACGACGCGATCGTCGCGAAATTCGACGGCGGGCGGATCGGCGAATGGCTTTTCGAAGCCGACGCCCCATTGCGCGCGAATGACGCCGTTGATGCCGACCTTGTAGTCCGGGTCGTTGCCGAACATGATGGGATCGTAGATGTTTGGCCCGTGCGTCGGCATGTAGTGAACGTAACAGCCGGCTTCGTCCGCATAATTGCGCCCGCGCCAGCGATTGTCCTTCTTCATGCGCTCGCGCATGTCGGCGCTGAAGGGAACGCGGAAATCGGTGCCGCGCCTGTCCGTGATTTTGAGTTCAAACGGCCCGGTTTCGGGATAGAGCCGCGAGGTCGCGCGAATGAGCTCGCCGACGATCTCGATGGGAAAACGCGCCTGCGGCGTGTTCCAGAGATCGACGTTGCGGAAAAAGGTGATCTTGACCCAGCGTTGGCCTTTCTCGCGGCGCAGGCGCTGGCAGAATGGATCGAATACCGAGGCGAACCACGTGGAGACGACGAAATCGGCGCGCTCCAGCAGCGCTCGCGCCTCGTCGGGTACTTCAACGTAGCGCGTCGACTCGCCCATGTAAGAGATGAACGTCGCGCCGCGCGCCTTGCAGACGCCCTGCACGACCTGAATGACGCGTGGATCGAGCAAGGGATCGGTCAACATGACCACGTGCTCGCCGGGCCGGATCGCGAAGACGCGATGGAAATTGTCCAGCGCCTGAATGTATTCGGTCATGCTCGCCTTGCCGTAATCCACCTCGCGCGGCAGGCCGCGCGTGGTCTTCGAGCGGGCGATGTCTTCGTTGGTGCTGGGAATGCGGGGCATCGGGGCGTCCTCCCTCGCGAAATATCATTGCGGGGAAGTCTACAGCCTGTCCGGCGGCGGGCAACCTTTTTGGAAGCGCCGGTGTCCAGAGACGAAAACGCCGGGCGTACATCCGGCCCGGCGAATCCATCTCGGTGGGAGCGGGTACACAACGCACGCCCGCCGGGACCTGTCGTTTCTAGAGGGCATAGGTGAATATTTCGTGACCAGGCGCGTAGGCCAGACTCAAGGCCTCACGGCGGGGCTTTCCATGGTCAGGCCAGCGGCGCGGGACATGAGATAGAGTTCGAGATCGACGTAGTCCCGCGAGTCCTGGGGCCATAATTCCGCGCGCATGCCCGACAGGCAATTGCGCAGTCGCCGGCGCAGGGACCCCAATGACTGCCATTCCAGGCGATAAAGAGGATAGCCGTTCGGGTGACCCTGCGGAATGTTCGCGCCCGTGAGACTCTTGCCCCAGTTGTCATCATGGCATTGCGCGCACGACAGGTCGAGCTGCCCTCGCCGCGCCTTGAACAGGCGCATGCCGTTTTCGAGGAATGGCCGGGCGCGCGCGTCGCTGGCGTTCGGGATTTTCTCGCCGCGCGACTGCCGCGCGACATACGCGGTCAGGGCCAGAAGGTCGTGGTTCTCCCATGCCAGTGGCGTCGCTTTCTGACGCTCGCCTCGGCAGATGTTGATTTGCTGTTCGAGATCGATGGGCCTTTCGCGCGTCGCGTCGAATCGGGGAAATCGCGCCGCGGTTCCTTTCATAGAAACCCCGGCATCGCCATGGCAGTCGGCGCAGGATTTTTGCTCGCCGCCGTCTGGCCTGTTCCAGAGCGCTTCCCCATCGAGCGTCCACAGGGTCGCGGGATTGGCGGTGTCATCGTCCTGCATGGCGCGCGTTTCCACGCTCATCGTTTTGTGGCCGGATTGCTTCTGGTCGGCGGGAATGTCCGCGGCGCGGGCGGGGCTAACCGTCGCGCTGATCGCCAAAGCCAAAAAAATCCGCGCGATCATTCGACGACAATTTCCGCGGTTTCAACGGCCTCGAAATCCTTGTCGCCAGTCCAGCGGAACGTCAGCTTGCCGCTTTCGGTCGCGATGGTGTGAAAGGAGAGGAACGGATTTGCCGCGCCCGCTGGCGACATCTCGGCGCGAAAAATTTCCACGTCATTATAGCTGCAGGTGAAGACATGGATGATGTCGCGCGGGATGATCGCGCCATTGTAGCCGACGCGAAAGCCGGATTCCATGGGATGCGAGACCAGCGTCTTGATCTCGATGATCTCGCCCTTGCGGGCGCGGGGTGGAACATTGATGAGGGCGCGCGCCATTATTCGTTCAACTCCACGCAGGCCGCGATGGTGACGATGATGTCGGCGCTGTCGGACCAGAACGAGCCGTCGCTCATGCGCGCGATGGCGACGACGCGCTGGCTGTCGTTGAGCTTCACGCGCGTCGCGAACCGGCCCTTGCCGGCGCGGGGTCCCATCGTCACGCCGATGAGATAGGGCTGCGGGTTTTTCTCGTTGAAGGCATGAATCTCGGCGACGTAATCGGCCTCGGTCATGGGGCTGTCCACGGTCACTGTCATGGGCACCGTATTGCCGTTTTCCACCAGGGGTGGAATATCGAGTTTCACGCGCCCAGGGTTGAGTTTTGATGCGCCGACCAGATTGTCGATGGCTTCGGCAAGCATGGTGGGCGTCGCGCGCGCCGTCGGCGCTCCGGCGAGCGACACGAAGCCCGCGCCGGCGACGACGTGGACGAC
>CAISJZ010000476.1 GCA_903885755.1 uncultured Hyphomicrobiales bacterium
ATCGACAAATCCTCGACCGTTTTCGACAGCGTCGAAAACCCGGAACACGACCGATGCGTCGATCTGTTCCAGCGGATCGACGGGACATTCGGGTTCGAGGAGTTCCGTCGCGACGTCGAGGATTCGGGCCGATGGAGCCCGGTTCAGTATTATTCGGACGCGGTTCATGGCTCGAAGGAATCGGCGTTGAACGCGGCGATGGAAGCTGTCGCGTGGCTCGCTCAAGCGATGGCGGCTCGCCAACCGCGGCAATGAAATTCAAGTCTCGGCGACACCGATTGACCAGCCGCGCCGCCAGAGCACCTTCAATCCTGTTCCGAAGACACCGCCGTGAACGTCTCCGGCGCTCGTCCTCGCGCAATTAACGTTTTCAATGGCCCGAATGGCGGGTAGCATCAGAGGGCGGCGCCGTTAGGTGGATAGGGTCGCCGCCAGAAACACGAGGCGATCCCGACCGGGACGCCAAGGGAAGAAATGCCGGGAGAAGTCCATTGAAGCGCGCGCTCGCCATCGTTCTCGCGGCGACGGTATTCTCAGCGGCGGGCGCATATGGGCAAACGCTGCCCGACGGCCCGATAACGATCGTCATACCCTTCTCCGCTGGTGGAACATCGGACACCGGCATGCGCATTCTCGTTGATGCCGTTCAGCGCCGCACGCAAAAGACGTTTGTCATCGTGAACAAGCCGGGCGGCGGCGGCATTAACGCCGCTGTCCTTGTGAAGGAGGCGCGCCCGGATGGATTGACTTTGCGCTTGGCCGATATCGGCCCGGACGCCATCCTTCCGAGCCTGGAGAGATTGCCCTATGACCCCCTGAAGGACTTCCAGCCCATTTCATTGCTGATGTCGTGGGACCAGTTTCTGACGGTCCCGTTCGCCAGCAATGCCATGAACCTTTCCGAATTAATTGCCCTGGGCAAATCACGGAAAGGTGGGCTGACATATGGCTCCCAAGGCATCGGTTCGGGAGGTCATTTGCTTGGCCTCATGTTTCAGATGGGTTCCGGCGTCGCTTTGACACATGTACCCTACAAGGGCGGCGCTCCACTGTCCGTCGATCTCGCGGCTGGCCGAATTGACATGGCGTTCACCTCCTATCGCGAAATGAAGGTTCCGCTTCAGGAGAAACAAGTGCGCATCCTCGCGAGCGCGGGCCTGCGGCGATCCTCGCTATTGCCGGATGTGCCTACGTTCGCGGAACTTGGTGTCGCCAATGTTGAGCTTTCGCCATGGTTTGGATTGGTCGCGCCGGCGGGAACGCAAAGGCAGTTCATCGATGGTATCCAGAATGAATTTGTCGGGGCGGTCGCCGACACCGCCGTCGTCAAACGGCTTGAAGAGCTGGGAATTGCAGCAAGCGCGACGACGCCGGAACAATTTGGCGCTCACATCGCGCGGGAGATTGAAAAATATTCAGCGATCGCGCGAGCGAACACGATCGATTTGCGGTAACCGCCGCGCGACGAGGTCATTTCGCCAAGAGCGCAACCGGTTCCTACGCCTTTGAAGGCCTTCGCGCGCGACGACGTTGGCGATGATCGCCTTGACAGGCGAGAGCCGCGAGCGGAATATCGCCGCCAATTTTCAGGAGGAAATATCCGAATGGATGATGCGAAGATCATCAATCGGCAACCCAATGTCGCCATCGACAAGGCGGTTCTGTTTTCGATGCGGAACCTGCCGCTGCTGGAGCAGGGCACGTCCTACGATCCGCTCGCGACGGCCGAGAATCTCTGGGTTAATATCAAGGTTTACGCCAGCGGCGGCGAGAACGCGCTGCACGCCCATGGCGGCGAGGACCACGCCTTCATTGTGCTGCAGGGCAAGGCGACCTTCACGTTTGGAGACGGGCGAACCTCGATTGTCGGCGTCCACGAAGGCGTGATGATCCCCAAGAACGTCCAATACAAATTCGAGGCGGACGAGGCCGAGAATCTGGTGCTGTTACGCATGGGCGGAGGCGCGCGAACGGAGAAGGGCCTCGCCGACCTGACGCCGTTCGGCACCCCGAAAGACATCCTGCGGCAGACCAGCTTCGCCGATGGATCGGTCAAGGTCGGCAATTCCAAGAAGAATGGCGAAACCGCCAAGACGCGTATCTACGCCAAGGGTAAATACTTCGCGCCCGACTGATCGCGATCTTTCGTGGTTGTCTCGCGAACGACAAATCAACTGGAGCAAAGCATGCCGGAACTAGCCGTTGACGCCTCGAAATTCGCGGGCATGTCGGAGGAGCAGGCGCAGACCTTCCCGCGTCGCACGGTCGTCGGAGAGGAACTGACGGAAGCGCAGGCCGCGGCCCTGCCCAAAATGATTTCGACCGATTCCCACGTGATGGAGCCCGACGAACTCTGGCATGAGTTGACGCCTCGCCTGCGCGATCAACTTCCTAAGGTGCCGTTTCGCAATTCGCCCCCCGGCGCGACCGACCCGCATCTGCGCTTGCGCGATCTGGATACGGATGGCGTCGAGGCGGAAATCCTGTTTCCCAATTACGGGATGGCTTTGTTCGGCATCGATGACATCGAGACCCAGCAAGAATCGTTCAAGCTTTACAACGACTGGATTTCAAACTTCTGCAAAACGGATTCAAAGCGTCTATATGGCGTGCCTTGTGTTTCCGTCTATGACATCAAGGGCGGCATCAAGGAAATGCAACGCGGCCACGACATGGGCCTGAAGGGCGCCATGCTCTGGCAGGTGCCGGATCCGCGACTGCCCTTCACCTCGGAGCACTACGAACCCTTGTGGGCGGCCTGCGCGGAAGCCAATCAGCCCGTCATTTGCCATATCCTCACCGGCCATTCCTACACCAAGACCGGCCAGAAAGGCGGCGTTCAGGGCATCAAGGACGCGGTAAACACCAAAACCAACGACTCCGCCAATACGCTGTTCGATTTTATTTTCTCCGGCGCCTTCGACCGCCATCCCAAGCTTCGTTTGCTGTTGGCCGAGAGCGAGATCGGCTGGCTGCCCTTCCTCCTGCAACAATGGGACTATTATTTCGAGCGCTTCCGCGGTTCGCGGCCGCTGCCCATTTCGCGCAGGCCAAGCGAAATCTTCGAGGAACACGTGTTTGGCACCTTCCTCGAGGATTATGTCGGCACCCGCGCATTCCCCTATTGGGGCGTCAAGAATTGCATGTGGTCCAACGACTATCCACACTTCAACATGACATTCCCGCATTCGCGCCACGTCGTCGAGCGCCACCTGAAGGGGCTTTCGGAGGAAAAGCGCCGCCAGTTGACCCGTGACAACGCGATTCAACTATTTGATCTGAAGTTGTGAGCGACCTCCCCTTGCCAACGTTGTTTTGACGAGACGTCGTCGGGCCAGTTCTTGGAATTCGCGGGAAAAATGCCGATATGGCGAAAATGTCCAACAGACAGGTCCTGCTGTCCGCGCGGCCTAACGGCATTCCGCAAGCCGAACATTTCAACATCGTCGAGACGCCGATCCCCGAACTCGCGGATCGGGAGTTCCTGGTGCGGAACGAGTTTCTGTCGGTCGAACCCGCGATGCGCGGCTGGGTGAACGCCGTCGGCAATTATTCGACACCTGTCGGGATCGGCGACGTTATGCGCGCCTTCGCCGCCGGAACAATCGTCGCCTCCCGTCACCCCGGTTACGCGGAAGGCGACAAGGTGATGGGCATGCTCGGGTGGCAGCAGTTCGCTGTTTCAGATGGCGTCTCGATAACCCGCAAAGTCGCTGAAAGCGATCTTCCACTGTCGTTGTCGTTGGGGGTCCTGGGGCTCAACGGCGCGACCGCCTATTTTGGTCTGCTCGATCTGGGCGCGCCGCGGCCTGGCGATACGGTTGTTGTTTCCACCGCCGCCGGCGCCGTTGGCTCGGCCGTTGGGCAGATCGCGAAACTCATGGGTTGCCGCACCGTTGGCATTGCCGGCGGGCCAACGAAAACGAGGCTGTGTCTTGACGAATTCGCCTATGACGAGGCGATCGATTACAAGGGCGATGGCCTCGTCGAGAAACTGACGGCCGTCTGCCCGCGAGGCGTCGACGTCTATTTCGACAATACGGCTGGCGCGATCAGCGACGCCGTGTATGCAAAATTGGCCATTGGCGCGCGAGTCGTCGTCTGCGGAACGGCGTCGGTTTCCAGTTGGGACCCGCCGCCACTGGGACCGCGCGTGGAAAGGCATTTGCTCGTCAAGCGCGCGCGCATGAGCGGTCTGCTTGTATTCGACTACGCGCATCGCCTTGATGAAGCGATCGGTCGGCTCGCGGGTTGGGTCCGGGATGGAAAATTACAATATCGGGAAGATATCGAAGATGGCATCGAGCGTTGCCCGGACGCCATTGCCGGGCTTTACCGCGGCGAAAATCTCGGCAAAAAACTGATTCGTATTCATTCGGGTTAGAAGACGCCGGATCGGAGTGCGCGCGTCGGGCTTCCCCGGCATTGTTCGTCACCATGCAACAGTCGTTTTCGGCTTCGACCAACAAAAAAGTCCGCGCGATCAGCCGCGGGCGCACGGGAGGAATTCATGATCAAGCGGTCCCTGATCGCTCTCGCGCTCGGCCTCGTCGCCGCGGCTCCCGCGCGCGCCCAGTCGCCGGTCGCCGATTTCTACAAGGGTCGGACCATCGATATCTATTCGGGACTGAGCGTCGGCGGCGTATATGACATTTCCGCGCGGTTGCTGGCGCGCTTCATGGGCAAGTACATCCCCGGCAATCCCTCGATCGTGCCGCACAACATGGAAGGCGCGGCGGGGCTGCGCCTCGCCAACTGGCTCTACCAGATTGGCCCGAAAGACGGGACCGCCTTTGGCACTTTCGCGCGCGGCCTCGCCTTTGATCCGCTGCTTGGCCAGACAGGCGCGCAGTTCGACGCCACCAAGTTCAACTGGATCGGCAGCACCAATGACGAGGTCTCGATCTGCGCATCCTGGCACACAAGCGGCATCACCGACATCAGGCAACTCCTTACAAAGGAGCTGATCATTGGCTCCACGGGCGGCAGCGGCGACGATGAGCAGTTCCCCAAGATCGTCAATGGCGTCCTCGGCACAAAGCTGCGCACGGTCTCGGGTTATCCCGGCGGCAATGAAATCAAGTTGGCCATGCAGCGCGGCGAGGTGAACGGTCGCTGCGGCTGGTCATGGTCGAGCGTCAAGGCGACCGAGGGCCAATGGCTCAGGGACAAAAGCATCAACGTCTTCATTCAATTGTCCTTGCGTCGGCATCCTGATCTGCCGGACGTCCCCATGATCATGGACATGGCGAAGACGGACGAGGAGCGCCAGATTTTCAGGCTTGTCTTCGCCCGGCAGGTCATGGGCTGGCCATTCGCCGCGCCGCCAGGTCTGCCCGCCGAGCGCGTGGCCGCGCTGCGCAAGGCTTTCGACGACACGATGAAGGACAGCGAATTCCTCGCCGAGGCGCAAAAGCTCGGGCTCGAAATTACGCCGGTGTCCGGCGAGAGAATCCAGAACCTCGTCGGTGACCTCTACCGGACCACGCCCCCCGAGGTGGCCGATCGGGTCCGGCTTCTGCTGAAGTAGCAACTGGCGCCTGCTTTCGCGCCTGGACGGACAGATTGACATCATCGTCAGCTTGTTTAACGCTAATGTCAGTAAAAGACGCGCGGAGGGATATCATGAGCGAACCGACCGCCGGGTTTCGCAACGCCGGCTGGACGTCCGAAAGCATGCCCGGCGACGTCAAGGCGCGCGTGGCGCCCCTGCGCGCCAGCGACGGCGCCGCGACCAACGGCTTTCTCTATGCGCGCGGCGGCGAGAAGACCGTCGTCTGCATCATGCATCCCCGCGAGTTTATCGCCTCGCATTATCTGATCCCGCATATTCTGACGGCCGGCTGCGCGGTGTGGACGCAGGCCTCGCGCATGGTGGGCAACGATCTGCGACTGGAGCACGAGATCGTGCTGCTCGATGTCGCCGCCGCCATGGTCTTCCTGCGCTCGATCGGTTTCGAACGGATTGTGCTGCTCGGAAATTCCGGCGGCGCGGGGCTGTATTCGTTCTACAATCAGCAGTCTCTTCTGACACCCGACAAACGCATCGCGCGCACGCCAGGCGGTCGGCCAACGGGCCTCGGCAAGGCCGACATGCCGCCCGCCGACGGGATCATTCTCGTCTCGCCACACCCGGGGCAGGGCAAGCTCTTGCAGAATTGCATCGACCCAGCGGTCACCAACGAGGCGGACCCGCTGGCGAGCGATGCCGCGCTCGATTTCCTGAATCCCGCGAACGGATTCGCAAATCCGCCCGCGATTTCGAAATACGCTCCGGATTTTATCGCGCGTCATCGCGCCGGTCAGCGCGCGC
>CAISJZ010000477.1 GCA_903885755.1 uncultured Hyphomicrobiales bacterium
AGCCATGTGCTCGGCTGGTATTTCGGCTTCAGCCCAGTTGATCCCTATGTCGCGCTGCTGTCGAGCAACGGGAGCTACGGGCATATCGTCGGCTTTCCCTTTGAACTGTTCGGCGTCGTCGCGCTGCTTGTTCTCGCCGTGCTCGCGGCGACAAGCCACGATTTCTGGCTCGCCTTTTTGACGCCACCCGCGTGGAAGGCGATCCATATGTCGCTCTATGGCGCCTTCGCCTGCGTGGTCGCCCATGTCGCGCTTGGCGCCATGAACGCGCCCTACAACGGTCCGCTCGTTCTCGTCGTCGCCGCGAGCGTTGTCCTTGTCGCGGGACTGCACGTCGCCGCCGCGCGCAAGGGGTTCCGCGAGAATCGCGGCGCCACGTTGCAAAACCAATGGGCGCTGGTTGGTTCGCCATCGCGCGTCGCGGAGGGCAGGGGCCTTGTCGTGCCGATCACGAATGGCGAAAGCATCGCGATCTTCCGCAAGGACGGAAGGCTTTCAGCCATTGCCAACGCATGCGCGCATCAGAACGGCCCGCTCGGCGAGGGCCGCATCGTCGATGGCTGCGTGACCTGCCCCTGGCATGGTTTTCAATACCGCCCCGAGGATGGCGTCGCGCCGCCGCCCTACACGGAAAGGCTGGCGACCTTTCGCCTGAAGATTCAGGATGGTTTGCTTTACGTCGATCCCCGCGGAAATCCGCCGGGAACATTCGTCGAGCCGCTGGCGATCAAGGGAGCGGCTCAATGAAGGACGGCGCGGACTTTTTCGTGGGTTGGGACGCGCGCGTTCCCGCGCGCCTGGCGCGTTTCGTCCTTGGCGTCGCGGCGGTCGCGATTTGCGCCATGCTGCTGCTGGCGCTCGCGCTGGGTCGCGCGGTGGACGCTGGCGCGGGCGAGATCGTCGGCGAAGTCGCGATATCGGGCATTCTGGAAATCAAACCCTATCCCTATCTGCGCGCGCCGCCGGACGCCGCGCATCCCGCCGGCCATGTCGTGTTGTTGGCGGGCGACGGCAAATACGGCATCGGCGTCGGGAATGAAAAGTTCGCGGGTCACGCGATCGAGGCGCGCGGCGCGCTCGTCAAACGCGGCGATCTCGACATGATGATCGTCTCGCCGGGCGATGGACTCCGGCCAGCGGCCGTTTCCGTTTTAAATACAAGCGAGCCGATCGGTCTTGGTCGCTGGCGCGTGTCGGGCGAAATCTGCGACGGCAAATGCACGGCGGGAATCATGCGGCCCGGCGCTGGCGTCGCGCACAAGGCCTGCGCGACGCTCTGCGTCTCGGGCGGCGTTCCGCCGGTGTTCGTCGCGACTTCGCCGGTGGAGGGCGCTGAATTCATGCTGCTCGCCGCCGCCGATGGCGGCCCCGCGCCAGCCGTCATGCTCGATCTCATCGCTATTCCCGTGACGCTGGAAGGCGATATCGAGCGCCGCGGCGATGTCGCGATTTTTCGCGTCGACTGGACGCGCGCGAGGGCGCGATGACGAAGGCTCTGACGCGCGCCGCGATTGTGCTGGCCATTACCATCGTCGCCGCGGCCGCGTGGATGTGGGCGCCGGAGGCGTTGACTGGCGAGGACGCGGGAGAATTTCCTCTGATCGCCTCGCTCGTCGCGGTCTTCGCGGCGCTGACACTGCTGGCATGGATCGAGGATCGCGTCGCGCGATGACGCCTTAAAAACAAGGCCTCGCAAAACAGGGCCTCGAATCCGTAGATCGCGTCAGCGCGCGACGATCAATGGTACCGCCACCCCGGCTCGAACGGGGGACCTCTAGATCCACAATCTAGCGCTCTAACCAACTGAGCTATGGCGGCCCGAAAGCGCGCGGAACCTAAAAGTTATGGCGCCAGATTGCAAGCGCCCGAACGCGCGAAAACGCCGCCCCATGCGGAGCGGCGCTTTTGATCCGGCGTTTCGTGAATTCAGGCCTTGAAACCCTTGGCGAACGTGGCCTTCAGCGGCTCGCTCGCCTCGGTCGCGATCTTCTGCGCGAGTTCGGCCATTTCCTTGGCCTGCGCGGAGAAGGTCTCGAACTGCTTGCGCGCGTGCGCGCTCTGCAGCGCGATCGCCTCGCCGAGGCTCTTGGCTGACATCACGGCCTTGACGTGCTCAAGGGTCGCGTCCGATTGCGACTTTAGCGCGTCGATTGCCTTGGCGTTGAATGTGCTGACGCCCTTGCTGGCGGCGGAATAGCTGGACTCGAGCGAGCCGGTGGCCTCTTCGGCGACGACCTTCATCTTGTCATAGGCGACGCGCGACTGGGCGACGCTCTGCTCGACAACCTTGCGGAATTGCTCCTGCGCGTCGCGGGCGCCAGCGAAGGTCTGCTCGGCGGTCTTGCGCAGAACGGTTTCGACGCTCGCGGCGGCGGCTTCGACGGAGGCTGGCGGCTTGACGGCGGCGGCCACGGGAGCCTTGGCGACGACGGGGGCCTTTGGGGCGGGGGCCGCGGCGACGGGCGCCTTGGCGACGGGTTTGCGGGCGACTGCCATGCTGGAATCCTTTCTATGCAAGAGCGTTTGATGCGAACTGGAAACGGAACGAAGGCAAAACGCGCCCACGTGGGAAGAAAAACCCCGGTCCAGGCCAGATCGCCCGGACCGGGCTTTCGCGATTATTTCTTGACGCCGGCGACTTTCTGGACGACGTCGCCGAGTTCGCGCGCCTGCTCCTGAACGGCCGCCATCTGGGCCTTCATGTATTCGGTCTGGAGCGCCATGACTTCGCTGACGTCCTTGGCGTGGACAAGCTTCTCGGCGAGGTCGAACGCCGCGGCGACGTTCTTCTCTGCGAAGCCGACGGCCTTGCTGGAAACGTCCTTGGCGCCCGACAGGGCGGGATTGGCGGCGGTGTCCACGGCGCTGGAGGTCTTGTGGACCGCGCCCATGAAGCCTTCGAAGGCCTTGCGGGCCTGGGATACGCTGCGTTCGGCGAACTCACGCATTTCGGCGGGAATCTCGTAGGTATTAGCCATTGTCGTCTCCTTGGACGTTGGCGAACGGAACCGCGGACCCGTTGATCGGGCGCCGCCTACGCGATCGCGGAAGTTTGTTAACACGGATTATAGTGCAATGCAACATTTTTGTGCGACGCACAATGAGATTCATAGTAAACGCAGGAAACCGGGCGTTTCAGGGTCTTGCGATGGACCGGCGGACCGTCCCTCGTTAAGCTTTGATTAAGCCTGTGCGACCTCGCGAAGAGGAAGCCGGGCCGCGTGGCGCGCGACCGACCCCGGTCGCGACACGCTGACCGAGTTCGCGTAACGGGATGGCTGCCTGACCATGGATCAAACGGGGAATTCCTCTTCCATTTCCAGGGCCGATATCAACGCGGCGCTCGCCGAGCCCGCGATCGCCTCCCTGCTGGCGAACGGGGCGCCGGTTTTCGTCGCGTCGTCGTCGCCAGCCGATGTCGTGTTCGCCAGTCCGGCGGCGGAAGTCTTCTTTGGCGCGTCTGGCGCCGCCCTGACCAGTCGGCTGTTCTCCTCAACCGAACAGGGCGCGCGACGTCTCGCCGAGCTTGCGTCAATCCTGCGACCCGGCGCGCCGCCGCGTCTTGAAAAACTTCGCTTCACGATTGGCCGCCGAGTCGAAACCCTGACCTGTCTGTGCCGGCGCGTGGAGGGCGCGACGCCCCTGCTGGTCGTTGGCGCCATGGGCGTGCGCGTCGCCGTCGCGCCACCCATGCAAGCCGCCGGGCCCACGCTCGTTCCGTCATCGTCGCCGGCCGCCGCCGAGGCG
>CAISJZ010000478.1 GCA_903885755.1 uncultured Hyphomicrobiales bacterium
CGACTGGCTGGCGCAATACGCACGAGAGGGCAAGGTCGACGATCGCATCTTCGGCGATTTCATCGAGAACGCCCTGAAGCGGGCCGCGAAAGGGCGCAAGAAGCATCTCGGCTGGCCCATCAGGCTCGTCGCCGCGGGCCTGGCGCTAATGACGATCGGCTTCGCGGCGCGCGCGACCACGCGGGCATGGCGCGACCATGCGCTTCAAACCGCGCTTGAGCGCGTCATCGAGGCCCGTCCCGCCCTCGCGGCGTTCCCGATCGGCGTTAACACCGATCATTCCCTCGGCAAGGCGATGCTCCACGGTCTGGCGCCATCGCGCGAGGACGCCGACGCGCTGGCGACGGGTCTGCGCGAGGCCGCCGGCGGTTACACGATCGTCGCGAACGTCGGCGTCATCGCAACCGAACAGTCAATCGCCGCCGAAGCCGGTCGCGTCGACGCGATGCGGGCAAGCCTGTCCAGTGATATCGCGGCGCTGGGTCGCAAGATCGACGCGCTGGACAAATCCTCGGCGACCGCCGAATCGCTCGCCGAACAGGCGCGCCTTGCGCGCGAATTGTCGGCCACCCTGGCCGCGACCAACGCGGGGCTGGCCGACCTGCGCGCTCGCGCCGGGACGCCGCGCGCGCGACTGGCGAGCCTGCTCGACGGCTTCGCGATCTTCTTTGATCGCGATCAGGTCATCGATCGCGCTGGCCTGAACGACCGGCTCGACGCCATCGCGAAGGTCCTGACCCAAACTGACCTCGGAATTCGCGTCGTCGGCTATTCCGATGATAGCGGCAACGCCGCGGGCAACCAGACGATTTCCCGTCACCGCGCCGATCTTGTCGCCGACATGCTCGCCACGCGCGGCGTCGACAGGAAGCGCCTCTCCGTTCTGGGCCGCGCGGCCACCGATCCGATTGCCGAGTCGCTGCCCGGCGCGCGTGAGCGCAACCGGCGCGTTGTCCTCGAAATCGCCGACGATGGGGAGATCGCGCCATGACGCGATCGGCCAAGATCATGCTGCTGGGCGAAATCGGCGTCGGCAAGACCTCTCTCGCCAATCGTTTCGTCTTCGATCGCTTTGACACGGACTACAAGACGACCATCGGCGTCAACGTGCTGACCCATGATATCGTCCTGCCAGCCGATTGCGATGGCGAGGCGATGCGCCTTGTCCTGTGGGATACCGACGGCGATTTCGGACAGGCGCTGTTCAAGACAACCTATGTGCTGGGAGCCGCGGGCGCCATCATCGTCGCCGATGCAACGCGTCCCGCCAGCATCGCGCGGATGGATCGTCTCGCCGAAGCTTTCGAGGAACGATTGCCGGGCCGGCCGGTGATCTGCGTCATCAACAAGATCGACCTTGCCGCGACGCCTGAAAGCGTGCGCGCGGGCAACAATGTTCTACGGACCAGCGCGCGCACGGGCGATGGAGTCGCGGCGATGTTCGAAACCATCGGCGCGGCGATCTGGCGTCGCGGTCTGTGAGGAGCGCATGACCGACCGGCAATCCGCGACCGCGTTGCTCGACGCATTGCTTGGCGCCAATACGCTGGGACTTTGCCTCCTGGACGCTGAGGGCAAGGTTCTTTCGAACGAAGGTTCGGCGCGCGACTGGGCGCCGGCGCCGGGTCAACGCATCGATGACGCGCCGCTGTTTGTTGGCATGATCGAGGAAATTCTCGCCGTTCGAAATACCGCGCAACCCTTGTCGATCGCGGGCGTCGCCATCGGCGGAGAAGAAGCCGTCGCCATCGATATCGATATTCTCTGGTTGAACGATGTGTCGCGCTTCGCGGCCCTGTCGAAATCCGCCGAAGACCGGCTTCGCCAGCAACGCGCGGCGACCCAGTTCGTGCGCGATCACCGCCTGCTCGAGGAGAAGATCAACGAACAGGGCGCCAGAATCGCCGAGCAGGCCGAGATGATGGCGCTGTTCGTGCGCCATGTGCCCGCGGCCGTGGCGATGCTGGACGAGCGCCTTGATGTCGTCATGGCCTCGGAACGCTGGAAACAGGAGCACGGCGATCCGGCCATGGCGCCCATCGACATGGAGACAGCCTCGCCGTTGAGCTGGCCGCGCGCGCGGCGCGAGTTGCGTCTCGACATGGGAAATGGCGTTCCGACAACCCGCGTCGAGAAGGCCACGCCCCAGGGTCGCGCCACGTGGAAGCGCCTCGCGCAGGCGCCGTGGCGGCGCGCCAATCACCAGATCGGCGGCACGATCCTGTTTTGTGAGGACGTGACGGAGGCCATGCGCAAGGCCGAAAACCTGCGCGCCCGCGTCGAGGATCTGCACAAGCTCGGCTCCGAGATGGACAGGCTCGGACACGCCGTCACCAACGATCTGCGCGCGCCCATGCGCCAGATCGATTTCTTCTCGCGCTTCCTGCTCGACAACGCGCCGACGCGCCTCGATGGCGCCAGCCGCGACTATCTGCTGCAAATTCGGGCCTGCGCCGAGCGCATCGATCGCATGATGTCGGCGTTGCAGCGCTATCTGCGCCTGTCGGAACGCGACATCGCGACGACCTCCTTCGACATCGGGGACGCCGTCCAGGCGGCCGCGACAAATATCCGCGGAGATCTGGCGCGCGCGCGCATCTTCGTGACACTGCGCGAGTCCCTCGCCGTTCAGGGCGATCACTCGCTGATCTCGGGCCTCTTCGAGCGGCTGTTCGACAATGTCGTCAAATATGCCGGGGAGGGATCGACGGTCGTCATCGAATGTTTCGAGGAGGACGATGGCGTTCTGGTGCAGGTGACCGACGATGGCCGCGGCATCGACGCGCATTTGCGCCGTCGCGCCTTTGATTTCTTCGAGCGGCTCGACGCGCCCGCCGCTATTCCCGGCGAGGGCATGGGGCTGGCCGAATGCCGCAAGATCGTCGATCTCCACGGTGGCGCGATGACGCTCGATCCGGACTTCGAGGCGGGCGTGCGCGCGCTGATCAGCCTGCCGCGACGGGCGCGGCGCGGCGCGGCGAACCGCCCGGCGCCCATCGGCGCGTGACGCGACGGAATGGCTTGTCCGATCGCGCGGCGGCGTCTATTGCTCACGCCTGAACGCGCCCTGGACGGCGCGACAACGAACGACATTTCAGAGGGATAGACATGACCGAGGTAACGCGCGAACTGGCCAGGTGGGTGGTTGGCTCCAAATTCGACGCCATTCCCGCCAGCGTGCGGCAGTCGGGTGTGCGCTCGATGCTCAACTGGATGGGCTGCGCCGTCGGCGGCTCCCGGCACGAAACCATCGATATCGCGATCAGGGCGCTCAAGCCCTTTTCCGGCCCCGCTCAGGCCAGCATCCTCGGCCGGAGCGAAAAATTCGACGTACTCAACGCGGCGCTGATCAACGGCATGGCGAGCCACGTCTTTGATTTCGACGACACGCATCTCAAGACGATCATCCATCCCGCCGGCCCCGTCGCCTCGGCGATCGTAGCCATGGCCGAACACCGGCCCGTCAGCGGCGCCGAACTGTTGCACGCCTTCATTCTTGGCGTCGAGGTCGAATGCCGCATCGGCAACAGCGTCTATCCCGCTCACTACGATATCGGCTGGCACATCACCGGCACGGCGGGCGTGTTCGGCGCCGCGGCCGCCATCGGCAAGATGCTCGGCCTCGATGAGCAGAGAATGATCTGGGCGCTTGGTATCGCCGGCACACAGTCCTCGGGCTTCCGCGAAATGTTCGGCACCATGTGCAAGAGTTTCCATCCCGGCGCCGCCGCGCGCAATGGCATCGCCGCGGCGCTACTGGCCGAACAGGGCTTCACCAGCTCCAATCGCGTCATCGAGGCGCCGCGTGGCTTCGCGCATGTGATGTCCGTGTCGCGCAATTTCGACGAGATTACCCGCGATCTCGGCAAGGTCTGGGAGACCGCCCTGAATTCCTACAAGCCCTTCGCCTGCGGCATCGTGATTCATCCCTCGATCGATGGCTGCATCCAGTTGCGCAACGAACATGGCGTGAAGGCCGAGGATATCGCGCGCATCGACCTGCGCGTCGATCCGCTGGTGCTGGAGTTGACCGGCAAGAGGACGCCGCAAACGGGCCTCGAGGGCAAGTTCAGCGTCTATCACTCCTGTGCGGCGGCGATCATCCATGGCGCGGCGGGAGAGAAGGAATATTCCGACGCGGTTGTTCGCGATGCCCGCATCATCGCGTTGCGCGACAAGGTCAACGCCGTGGCGCAGGACGACATCGCCGAGGACGAGGCCTATCTCACCGTCACGCTCAACGACGGGCGCGTGCTGAACAAGCATGTCGAACACGCCATAGGCAGCCTTGAACGCCCGATGGACGACAAGGCGCTCGTCGCCAAGTTTGACGATCTCGCCCGCGATGTCCTGCCCGTCGCGAAAGCCGACGCGTTGCGCGAACTGTGCTGGAAGCTGGAAAGCCTCAAGGACGGCGGCGACATCGCGCGCGCGGCGGTGGGGTAGGCGGACGCATTCGCCGCGAAAGTCTCCGTTGGACAGCCCCGCGCGGACGGCGTAAAATTCTTTCATGCCCGCCAAGAGCGCCCTTTACGACAAGGACTTTTACGCCTGGAGCAATGAGCAGGCGGCGCTTCTGCGCGCCGGCAGGATGGCTCAGGCCGACCTCGAGAACATCGCCGAGGAAATCGAGAGCATGGGCAGGAGCGAGAAGCGGGAACTGATCAATCGCCTTTCCATCCTGCTTCTGCACTTGCTTAAATGGCAGTTTCAGCCCGCCTTGCGGGGACGTAGCTGGCGCTTGAGCGTTGAACGACAGCGTCTCGATATCGAGGATCATCTCAAGGATAATCCAAGTCTCAGGACCGTTCTGGAGCCGTCGATCGTGGACGCGTATCGCCGCGCTCTCATCGACGCGGAGCGCGAGACGGGGCTTGAGGCGTCAAGCTTTCCAGCGGCCTGCCCTTATAGCTTTGACCAGATGATGAGCGGCGGCTTCTGGCCGGAATGACCGCCCGCCCGCCTCTCCTGACCATTGACGCCGCGCGCGCGGCGATTGTCGCGGGCTCCCGCGCCATTGACGGCGAGGACAGCGCGCCGCTTGCCCAGGCGCGCGGCCGGGTGCTGGCGTTCGATCTTGTTAGCCCCCGCGCCCTGCCGGTCTTCGATCATTCCGCCATGGATGGCTACGCGCTGGCGCTTGCGCCGGGCGTGGACGCCTATCGTCTCGTCGGGCGCATCGCCGCCGGCGCGCCCCCCAGCGAGGCCCTGCGGCCCGGCGAGGCCGTGCGAATTTTCACCGGCGCGCCGGTGCCCTTCGGCGCCGACGCCGTGGCGATGCAGGAAAATGTCGTCGCGGCGGATGGCGCGATCAGGCTGACCCGGCCCGCGATCGCGGGCGACAATATTCGCCACGCCGGCGAGGATGTCGCCAGCGGCGACCGCCTTGTCGCCGCGGGGACCGTGATCGACGCGCGGCATATCGGTCTGGCCGCGGCGGTCGGGCTCGCGGCCCTGCCGGTGCGGCGCAGGCTGCGCGTGGCGCTGGTGTCCACCGGCGACGAACTGGTCGAGGCTGGCGGCGCGCTGTCGCCGGGCCACATTTACGACTCCAACAGGCCCATGCTGGCGGCGGCGCTGGAGCGGCCCGCGCTGGAGC
>CAISJZ010000479.1 GCA_903885755.1 uncultured Hyphomicrobiales bacterium
CCACGCTGAACATGGGCTACGACCCCTTCGCCGACCTGTCGCCTATCGCGCTGGTGGCGGAAGCGCCCGAACTCGTGGCGAGTTCGACGTCATTCCCGCCCAAAACCATGGCGGAATTCATTGACGCGGTGCGCGCCAAACCGGGCGCCTACAGCTATGGTTCGCCGGGCATCGGCACCGTGCCGCACCTGTCCGTCGAGCGCCTGCTGCGCGCCATGAGCATGACGATGACGCATGTGCCCTATCGCGGCGCGGCCGCCGCCATGACCGATGTCGCCGCCGGCAGCATCCAGATGACCATGGCGACGCTCGCCAGCATCGAGCCTTTCAGCCAGTCGGGCACGGCGCGCGTGCTCGCCATCGCCGGGACCAAGCGGCTCAAATCCCTGCCCGACACGCCGACCCTGGCGGAAACCGGCTGGAAAAATCTGGAAATGTCGAACTGGTGGGGCGTCATGGCGCCGAAGGGGACAAGCCCCGAGGTCGTGGCGCTGCTCAACGCGAAATTGCGCGAGGCGTTTGCCGCGCCCGAAACCATCGAGACGCTGGAGCGGATCGGCATCGTGGCGCGCAGCGAATCCGTCGAGGGATTCCAGCGCTACATCCAGACCGAGTTGAAGAACTGGGAAGCGGTGGTGAAGGACATCGGGCTGAAGCCGCAGTAACCCTATTTCAATTCTCCGCCGTAAATCCGGATTCCTTCACAATCGGGCCCCACTTGGCCAGATCCGCCAGCAGGCGCGGCGTCAGGTCCGAGCCTGTCTCGGTATCGGACTCGAATGACAGTCGCGCCATTCCCTCCTTGAATTCCTTGGTCGCGACCGCGGCGCGCACGGCGGCGCGCAATTTGTCGGCGATATCCGCCGGCGTTTTCGCGGGCAGGAACAGGCCGTACCATTCGATGGCCTCAATCGTCGGAAATCCCGATTCCTTGAATGTCGGCACGTCGGGCAGAAAGGCGCTGCGCGTGGGGCCCGATGTCGCCAGCGCCCGCAGCGTTCCCGCGCGCACGTGCTGCAAGCCGTTGACCGAGGGGCTGAGATTGGCGGCGAGCTGGCCGCCGATCACGTCCTGGATCGCCTGCGCCGCGCCCTGATAGGCGACGTGCGAAAAGGTCATGCCCGCGTCGCGCGCCAGCATAACACCGGTGAAATGCGGCATGCTGCCCGCGCCCGAGGAACTGAACGACGCCAGTTTGGGATTGGCCTTGCACCAGGCGATGAAGTCGGCGAGCGTTTTGACGGTGGCGGGCACCATCGCTCCCACTGTCAGCGCGAAGGGCGTGGCGCAGACAGTCGTCGCCGAAACAAAGTCGCGCGACGGGTCGTAACTCAGGTTCTTGTAGATGTGGGGATAGATGACCGCGATGGACGCGGGCGTCACCACCATGGCCGAGCCATCCGGCGGGGCGCCCTTCAATGTTTCAAGCGCGATGCGCCCGCCGGCGCCGGGCTTGTTTTCGACCAGGAGTGGCGAGGCGTAGTCCGTGAGTTGCTGGGCCAGCAGACGCGCGAGAATGTCGGTCGAGCCGCCCGGGGAAAAACCGACGATGATGCGCGACGCCCGCCCCAGGCCCTGGGCGCGCGCGGCGCCGGCCAACGCCAGGGCGCCACCGGCGA
>CAISJZ010000480.1 GCA_903885755.1 uncultured Hyphomicrobiales bacterium
ACCAGCATGATCAGACCGGAAATGCCGGTATCCTTTGTTTTATCCTCGAGGGGAACGACGACGCCCAAAACATGCTTCCTTGCGCGGTTGAACGCCGCGCAACTTACGGGCCGCGATGCATTCGGGCAAGCCTTGTCACATTGGCTCGCTCGGCCAGTCTTGCGTTCGTTCAAGGCGCATGCAAGCCTTGCAGGCCGGTCAAATCGAGTGAAATGTCCAGTGTCGGACGCACGAAATCGTGAGTGAACAGTCCGTTGATCGACATCATCCGCACCAATGATCTCGTGTTGATATCCCACGTCGAGGCGATTCTGACGGCAGAACGCGTGAGATATTTCGTCGCCGATGGTCATATGAGCGCGCTCGAAGGGGCCATTGGCATGCTGCCGCGCCGGATCATGGTCGAGACGGATCAGGCGCCACGGGCACGCCGCCTGCTGATCGAAGCCGGTCTTGAATCCGAGTTGCGCCCGGTGGACCCTGATGTCGCCTGAACCGCCGCCGACGTCCGCGCCTGTCGAAGATCGCTTCCTCGACGGTCGTTTGAGGCTGCGACAGTTGGCTTCCGGCCATCGGGCCGGAACCGATGCAATCCTTCTGGCCGCGGCCGCTGGCTCGGCCGACGGACTCCTCATCGACGCGGGCGCCGGTGTCGGAGCCGCGGGGCTGGCCGTTGCCTCGCGCTGTCCCGCGACCAGCGTGATTCTCGTCGAGATCAATCCGGACCTGGTCGAACTCGCCCGCGGAAATATCACGGCCAATTGGCTATCGGACCGGGCGCGCGTCATCGCCTGCGACATCTTGTCCGCTCGCTCACGCCACGCCGCCGGTTTGACGGACGCGATTGCGGATACTGTCATCGCCAATCCACCCTGGCTAACGCCCGGGCGATCTCGCGCCTCGCCCGACGCGGCGCGCGCGCTTGCCCATGTCGCGCGTGACGACGACACGACATCCCATGGCGTGGACGGATGGATTCGGGCCGCCGCCGCGCTACTCAAGGGCGATGGTCGCCTTGTGCTGATTCATCGCGCCGACTCGTTGGCTGATGTGTTGCGATCTTGCGAAGGCCGTTTCGGCGATCTGGCGATCTTGCCGGTCTATCCGCGCGCCGATCAGCCGGCTATTCGGTTGATGATATCTGGCCGCAAGGGCAGTCGGGCGCCCATGCGGCTGGCGCCCGGCCTCGTTTTGCATGACGATTCGGGGTCGTTCACCGCGAGGGCCGAAGCCGTTCATCGCGGCGAGGCGACAATCGATCTGTTCTGATCGCCGTCGATCACGCTACTTCTTCGTCGCCTGAATGCTGTTGATGATCTTCGACAGTCCCTCGGCGTTGGCTTTTTCGCCTTCGTCGGAGGCCCAGTAGGTGATCATCAGCACCTTCTTTTCACTCACGGTCACGACGGTGACGCTGACGTTGGTGGGACCATCCTCGTCGCGGCCCTTGAACGCCAGCTCGAAGGCCTTCATGCCACCGACGGAGAATTCATTCTGCTTCTGCGAATCCTTGTCGATCGTGATGCCCTTCTCGTCGAAAAACTTGAAGGCTTCGACGGTCGCCGACTTCACGTCCAGAAGATCCTCGGCCTCGATCGCGACATAGACGCTTTCGTCGGGCGAGGTGACTTCAATGCCGTCGTCGAGATCGTCCACGTCCCAGCTATCAGGGAGCGTGACGGTCGCGACCGCGTCGTCATCCGGAATTGGATAGGTCTTCGCCTGCGTGGCAAGCGGAAGGGCGACCGCGAATAACGCGGCGAACAACAGCGACCTCATAAATCCCTCCAGGACAACACCGTATTTGGTGCGGTGCACAATAGACCAGCCGACTCGCCAGCGACAAGCCGTCGACCGCGCATTGTCGCACATTTTTTGCGCAAATTGGGGCGGAATCGGGACAATTCACGCCAATTGACCACCGGGCGGTCGCCGCCTAGTTTGCCGCCGCCTCCTTGCCACGGAAACTCCATGACGCTTTCGCTCGATCCCACCCGCTCGTTTCAGGGGCTCATCCTGACGCTGCAACGCTTCTGGGCGGAGCAGGGGTGCGTGATTCTCCAGCCCTACGACATGGAGGTCGGCGCCGGGACCTTTCATCCCGCCACAACCCTGCGATCGTTGGGCCCGAAGCCCTGGAAGGCGGCCTACGTGCAACCCTCCCGCCGTCCCAAGGACGGGCGCTACGGCGAAAATCCCAATCGCCTCCAGCATTATTATCAATACCAGGTGATCCTGAAGCCTTCGCCGCCGGACCTTCAGGACCTTTACCTGCGCTCGCTCGCGGCCATTGGCGTCGACGCGGCGTTGCACGACATCCGTTTTGTCGAGGATGACTGGGAGAGTCCGACCCTGGGGGCCTGGGGCCTCGGCTGGGAATGCTGGTGCGACGGGATGGAAGTCTCGCAGTTCACCTACTTCCAGCAGGTGGCGGGGTTTGAATGCGCGCCAGTGTCGGGCGAACTGACCTACGGCCTTGAGCGCCTCGCCATGTACGTGCAGGGAGTCGAAAACGTTTACGATCTCAATTTCAATGGCGGCGAGGGCGCTGATCGCGTCAGCTATGGCGATGTCTTCAAGCAGGCCGAGCAAGAATATTCGCGGCACAACTTCGAACACGCCGACACCGCCATGCTTTTCCAGCACTTCAAGGACGCCGAGGCCGAGTGCAAGGCACTGCTGGAAAAGGGCGACCGGGGCGAGAGGCATGACATGGTCCTGCCGGCCTATGACCAGTGCATCAAGGCCTCGCATCGCTTCAATCTGCTGGACGCGCGCGGCGTGATCTCCGTCACCGAGCGCCAGAGCTACATTCTGCGCGTGCGCGAACTCGCCAAGGCCTGCGGCGCGGCCTGGCTGAAAACCGATGCCGGCGGCCTCGCCGCGCGAACGTGATGCTCGATCGCTTCTATCTCATCGTCGATGGCGCGGACTGGTTGCGGCGCCTGTTGCCGTGCGGACTCAAGCTGGCGCAGTTGCGCGTCAAATCCGCCGACGAGACGCTGCTGCGCGCGGAAATCGCCGCGGCCAAAAAGCTCTGCGCGGACGCCGGCGCGCAACTCGTCGTCAACGATCACTGGCGCCTCGCCATTGATGCTGGTTGCGACTACGTCCACCTCGGGCAGGAGGATCTGGATATGGCGGACGTGCCCGCCATCCGCCGCGCGGGATTGAGGCTCGGGGTCAGCACTCATGATGGCGCGGAACTCGACCGCGCGCTCTCCGTCAATCCAGATTATGTCGCGCTGGGGCCGGTCTATCCCACCACCCTCAAGCAACTGACCATCGCGCCCCAGGGGCTGGAGCCCGTGCGGCGCTGGCGCAAGGCGCTTGGCGCGCGTCCGCTTGTCGCCATCGGCGGCATCACGCTGGAGCGTGCGGCGGACATTTTCGCCGCTGGCGCCGACAGTCTCGCGCTCTCGACCGACGTTCTCGGCGCGCCTGACCCCGAGGCCCGCGCCCGCCAGTGGCTGGCGGCGACGCGCTAACCCGCGGCCGATTGTCCGGGGCGCTCACTTGCGCCCAAGCCCGCCTTTGCGCCAAAGTGCGCCGCCGCCGGACGGCGCCGTCATCCGGCCCAATGTTCAACCAGGCAAGAGGAAACCAGATGTCGCATCCCACCATCGCCCAGAAGGCGCCTTATCCCGTCGAAGTCGAGGCCGGCAAAACCTACGCCTGGTGCTCATGCGGCCTGTCGGAAAAGCAGCCCTTCTGCGACGGCAAGCACAAGGCGGTCGGCATGGCGCCGGTGAAGTACACCGCGACGGCGGACGGTAAGGTCTATTTCTGCGGCTGCAAGCACTCGATCAACCGCCCGCTTTGCGACGGAACGCACGGCAAGATCTGAGGGCTTCTGGTCCGCGATCAATCGATTTCGATCAGGCGCTCGCCATTGTCGAGCGCCTTTTCTATTTCCGGCCATAGTGGACCGAGCGCGCGCCACAATGCCGCCGTGGTTGCATTGCCGAGACGTATCCAGACAACCGCTGGACCATCGGCGGTTGAACGCGCCAAGGCCGCGAAATCCTCGTTCTTGGTGATGAGAGAGGCGCCGTCTTGAATGGCCTGACGCCATATTTGACCGTCTGTCGCGCCTCCCAGGCCGATGCGCGTGACGTGTTTCGCGGGAATGCCCAGCTCGGCAAGTCTATCGACGAGCGCCGGAGGCAATTGTTCGTCGATCAGAAAATGCCGGTCATGCCGCGTGGATGATACGGTGATCGGCGGATTTCGCGGCGAACGCCAGGGCGGCGCTGATGTCGGCATCGCAAATATAGGGGAAATCGGCCAGAATTTCCGCGCGTGACGCTCCCGACGCCAGCATTTCAAGCAGATCGGAGACGCGCATGCGCGTGCCCCGGATACCGGGGCGCCCGCCATTGATTTCCGGATCGGACACGATGCGGACCGCGAGGTCCGGGGATTCTGGATGGCTCATGTGGCGCTCCATGGAAACGATGGCCCGCACGGGCCGTCGACAAGCCATTTTAGTCCGAAGGGGCCCTGCCGTCGACAGGTCCTCGACACGGTTCATGCCGCGTTGTACGGCTCGCCCGAAGCCGAACCGCGCCGAACCTGCCCGTGAGGGGGAGGCTCACCATCGCGTCCACCCAAAGAAACGCCCGATATGCCCGATCTTCTTCTTGAACTGTTTTCCGAGGAAATTCCCGCCCGCATGCAGGGGCCGGCGGCGGCCGACCTCAAGAAGCTCGTCACCGACGCGCTGGTCGAGCGCGGCCTGCTCTATGAGGGCGCCGCGAGCTTCGCCACGCCCCGGCGCCTCGCCTTGCATGTCGCGGGTCTGCCCGCGCGCCAGCCCGACACGCGCGAGGAGCGCAAGGGCCCACGCGTTGGCGCGCCCGAACCGGCCTTGCAGGGCTTTCTGAAAAGCGCTGGCCTTGCCTCGATCGATCAGGCGAAGATCGAGAAAGACCCCAAGGGCAAGGGCGAGTTCTACGTCGCCGTGATCGAGCGCGCCGGGCGTCCGACCATCGACGTGCTGGCCGACATTCTGCCGGGCGCCGTCAGGGGCTTTCCCTGGCCCAAATCCATGCGCTGGGGCGCCGCCTCGGCGCGCGTCGATTCCCTGCGCTGGGTGCGTCCGCTGCATTCCATTCTCGCGACCTTCGGGCCGGAGACCGAGGAACCGGAGATCGTTCCCTTCGAGGTCGATGGAATCAAGGCCGGCAATACCACGCGCGGCCATCGCTTCATGGCGCCGGGCGAGTTCAGGGTGCGCCGCTTCGACGACTACGTCCCCGCGCTAGACAAGGCGAAGGTCGTTCTCGACCCCGCCCGCCGCCGCGACATCATCTTGCACGACGCGAAGGATCTCGCCTTCGCGAGCGGGCTCGAACTTGTCGAGGATGACGCGCTGCTCGACGAGGTCGCGGGCCTTGTCGAATGGCCGGTCGCGCTGATGGGCGAATTCGACGAGGCCTTCCTCGACATTCCGCCCGAGGTCATCCGCGCCACCATTCGCGCCAACCAGAAGTGTTTCGTGTTGCGCAAGCACGGCGGCGCGCTCTCCAACAAATTCATCCTTGTCTCGAACATCATCGCCAGCGATGGCGGCAAGGCCATCGCCGCGGGCAATGGCCGCGTCGTGCGCGCCCGCCTGTCGGACGCGCTGTACTTCTGGCAAACCGACCAGAAGCCGCTGCCAGACTATGCCGACAAGGGCACGTTGCTTGACCAGCGCATGGCGAAACTGCGCGCGCTGAACATCGTGTTCCACGAGAAGCTGGGCACGCAAGGCGAGCGCGTCGATCGCATCAAGGCGCTGGCGCGGGAACTCGCGCCGCTCGTCGGCGCCAATGCGGACGACGCGGCGCGCGCCGCCGAACTCTGCAAGGCCGACCTGATGACGGAGGTCGTCGGCGAATTTCCCGAAGTGCAGGGCCTCATGGGCCGCCGCTACGCCGCGTTGCAGGGCGAGAAGCCCGATGTCTGCGAGGCCATCGAGGATCACTACAAGCCGCAGGGGCCGAGCGATCGCATCCCGACAAATCCCGTCGCCATCGCGGTGGCGCTCGCCGACAAGATCGACACGCTCGTCGGCTTCTGGGCCATCGATGAAAAGCCCACGGGATCGAAAGACCCTTATGCGCTGCGGCGGGCGGCGCTGGGCGTGATCAGGATTATTCGATCAAATAATGTGAGATTTTCATTTCTTAGTGTCAGCGCTATTTCAATTGCTCGGATTACTGTCGCAACTTACGTGCGCTGGGTGGAATCAAAGATAGACCAGGCGGAAACGCTTAGGAAGCTTGGAGTTTCTGAGGCCACATTAGATGTTGTTCGTGCGGAAATTTCAGATGATTTGGCACCGAATCGGGGGCAAGGCCTTGCTGATGAGACTGGAAACAGGGCTTATGAAATCTGCGCTGATTTGCTCAGATTTTTTGCCGAAAGATTGAAGGTTCAGCTTCGGCAGGAGGGCGTGGCCTACGAACATGTCGATGCTGTTTTCTCATTGCTAGAAGACCAATCGACACCAAATCGAAGCGACCTCCTCATGATCACGCGCCGCGTCGAGGCGCTCGGCAAGTTCCTTGACACCGACGACGGCAAGAACCTGCTCGCCGGCGCCAAGCGCGCGGTGAACATTCTGCGCGCCGAGGAAAAGAAGGAGAAGGACGGCGGCAAGGCCTTCCTTGAACCGCACGCGCCAAGCCTGCGCGCCGGGCCCGAGGAAGATCGTCTCGCGCTCGAAATCGAACGCGCGGCAAGGCACGCCAGACAACACGTCGCGGAAGAAGACTTTGAGGCGGCCATGCGCTCGCTGGCGCAGTTG
>CAISJZ010000481.1 GCA_903885755.1 uncultured Hyphomicrobiales bacterium
GCCAAATCGACCGGAGTGACATGCTGGCGCCGGATGTCGCTCAATCCAGCGACGCGTCCGGGCCGGAACGCTCGATGGACCTGCTCGATTTCGTCGAGGCCCTGCGCAAACGCTGGAAAACCATCGCGCTTTCCACCGCCGTCACGACCGGCCTCGGCCTCGCCTACCTCGCCTTCACGCCGACGGCCTACACGGCCACGGTCTCGATTCTCGTGGATGCGCGTCCGCGCGCTCCCGTGGGCTCCGATCCAGCCGCCAACGCCAACGCCACCGCTGACACGGTGCTGGTCGAAAGCCAGGTCAAACTGTTCACCTCCGACACCGTGCTGCGGCGCGTTGTTCAGCGCGAGGGCCTCGCCGACGATCCCGATTTCGCGCCGACCAGGGTCGGTCTTCGAACCCGGTTGATGGGGCTGTTCGGGCTCGGCTCCGGCGCGAACGCCGAGGACCGCGCCACCAAGGCCGTCCTCACGCTCGCCCGCGCCGTGGTCGTCAAGCGCTCCGAACGCACCTATGTCATTGATGTCGATGTGTCCGCCGGAGATCCCGCCAAGGCCGCCCGCCTCGCCAATTCCGTCGCCGACGCCTATCTCGCCGATCAGGTGGACGCCAGGGCGAGCCTGGTGCGGCGCGACGCCAAGTGGCTCAATCAGCGGATCGGCGAGTTGCAGGCCCGGGTTCAGGAGGCCGAGAATCGCGCCCAGACCTATCGCGCCGAACATGGGATCACCGACGCCAACGGCAAGAGCGTTGGCGATCAGGAACTGGCTGATTACGCGACGGAACTGGGCAAGGCGCGCGCCCGCACCATCGACGCAAAAACCCGCTGGGAACGATTCCAGCAACTCGCCAGCTCCGGCAAGATCAATGACATCCCGATCGAGGCGACGAAATCCGCCGTGCTCGACAAGCTGCGCGGGCAATACGCCGATCTCACCCGTCAGGAAGCCAATCTTCGCACCACGCTTGGCGATCGCCATCCCGCGATGGTCGAGGTGCAGAATCAGTTGCGCGACACGCGGCGCTCGATCGCGGATGAACTCAAGCGCCTGTCCGACGTGGCCGGGGCGGAATATCAGGTGGCGCGCGCGGCCGAGGCCGAGAACGCCAAGCGCGTGGAAGACGCCCGGCGCGCCACCAACAGCCGCAACCAGACCAGCGTGGAATTGCGCGAGCTTGAGCGCGACGTGGACGCCAGCCGCTCGGTGTATGAGAAATTCCTGCGCGCCCGCGAGACCATGGACGAGGATAGCGGCGATGGCCCCGCCGCCCGCGTCATCGCCCCGGCGCTCGCTCCGGTCGCCCCGTCCTCGCCCAAGACAATGGCCATTCTTTTCGCCTCCATCGCCTCGGGCCTGTTCGCCGGCGTCGGCATCGCGTTGTTCAATGACTACATGTCGCACGCTGGCCCGATGGTCCGCCGCCGCGACGGCCTGATCCACGATGTTGACGATGAAGAAGGCGCCAGAACGCCGGTTATCGTCACCGCGCCGCGAATTGGCGCAGACCGCCGCAAGATCGCCTCGTGGCGGGACTGGATGATGCGCACCCGCGCCGAGGAGGCGGGGGCGGCGCAAACGGTCGCGCCGCTCTCGGAAGTCGAGGCCCGACCAGACTCCGACTTCAGCAAATCAATCGGCGAACTTTACGGCGCGCTCGCGGGTCCCGAGAGGGGCCTTCGCCGCTCGCGACGCCGCACCAGGGTCGTCATGGTCGCCTCCATGGCGGAGGGCGCCGGCAAGACAACCATCGCCGCCAATCTCGCCCGTCACGCCGCCAGCATGAACCGCAGGACGCTGCTGATCGACGCCAACCCAGACAATCCGTCGCTGTCCGCCGTCATCGCCGCGCGGGCGCCCGGCGGATTGATTGAGCTGCAGGGCAAGTCGCGACCTGTCTATAAAGTGGCGGAGTTCTTCTGGGTTGTGCCGATCATGGCCGCCGAGGAGCGGATCGCGGCGCGCCTCGCCCGCCGGCCCAATGTCGAGCGCATCGACCAGATCGCCGGTGAATTCGATTTTGTGGTGATCGATGGCCCGACCATCGAATTCGACGGCGAAGCTCGCCACTTGGCCGGCGCCGTTGATCGAATTGTCATCGTGACCGCCGCCGGCCAACCCTTGCCTTTGATGGAGGATGTCGCGGACCTGCTGGAAGTGCCGGAAAGCAAGGTCGCCGGCGCCGTGGTTTCCGCGCCGAAGTTGGACAAGGCCGCGTGAGCGCGATCGTCGAGCGCGCCGCGCCGCGCCGCCATGCGCCTTCCGCGGACGACCTGATCATCGGACTGTCCGACCGCCTGTATGTCGCGATGATCGTTCTTGTCGTCGCAATGATGTTTCTCCTGTCGGAAATGGCGCTGACCAATCTGGGGCTCGGCTATGCCGAAGGCGGCGGTTCGCCGCTCGAGAAAATTCATCCCGCGACCTATCTCGCGTTCCTGACCCTGTTGTTCATGGGCGCGCGGCACGGCAATCCGCTGCGGTTGTTTGACGTCATCGTCTCCTATCCCGGCCTGACGGTCTTTCTGCTGAGCTGGCTCTCACTGTTCGGCTGGGTGACCTTCGTTCGCAAGACGCCCTTTTCCCCGCTCATCGATACATTCCTCGCGGCGATCGCGGTCTTCCTGCTCCTGCAAGACCTCAAGGGCTCGACGCTCCGCAAGATCGCGCTGATGATCCACGCGATCCTGATCGTCAACGCCATGCTGGGTCTCTACGAATACATCAGCGGCTGGCGCCTGACGCCCTACGCCATCGGCTCGATCGTGATCGATACGGACTGGCGTTCGACCGCGATCCTCGGGCATCCGCTCGCCAACGCGTCGACCACGGGCTCCTATATCGTCGCTCTGGCGCTCGGTGGCGGCCGCGATCTGCCGCGACCGCTCCGCCCGGCGATATTTGGCCTGCAATTGCTCGCGATGATCGCTTTTGGCGGCCGATCATCCCTCGTGACCGCGCTGATGGTTGTCGGCTGCGTCATGGCGTGGCGCTTTGTCGCGATCCTGCGCGGACGCCGTTTCGACCGCCTCGCCGTGGCCCTTGTCTTCCTGATGGCGCCGCTGGCGGTCGCCGCGATCGCGGGCGCCTTCATGGCCGGCTTCTTCGATCAGTTCATCCTGCGGTTTTCCGACGACCTGGGCAGCGCCAAGGCGCGCGTCATCATGTTGAGTTTTTTTCAGATTGTCCCGACGTGGGACATCATCATCGGCCCCGATCCAGCCTATATGTCGAGCCTGCAGAGCCTCGAAGGCATCGAATTCGGCATCGAAAGTTTCTGGGTCGGCTTCATTTTCGCCCATGGCGCGATCATGGCGACACTCTTTTTTATTGGTCTGGGCGCATTCTGCTGGCAACTGGTGCGCAAGACGCGCCCGGAAACCACCATGCTGCTGATCTTCTTCTTCCTGGTCGCCAGCACGTCCGTGAGCCTCTCGGTCAAGACCCTGTCCTTCGCGATGTTTGTGTCCCTCGCCATGGTCATGCTGCGCGCCGACCCGCCCAAGTCAGCCCGGGCGCGGCGATGAATCGTCAGTCGCGCGTCATTGTCGATCACACCCATTGCGGTCGCCATGTCACGGGGCTGGAGCGCATCACGCTTGAGCTGTTTTCCCAACAGGCGCTGGCGCCGATCCGGGTCGATATCGCCAATTCATCCGGCGTCGCCGACATGATCTTCAAGCAGACCGTCGCCCTGCCCTTCGCGCTGGCGCGAAACCCCGGCGCGCTGCTGCTCTGCCCAGGCTTTCCTCCCTCGATCCCCGCGAGCTTCTTTGGCGCGCGCTGTCTCCCCTATATCCATGATCTCTTCCTGATCACGCGCCCGGAGGATCTCAACCCGCGCGCGAAACTCTACATGGCGCCCGCCTTCCGCGCGGCCGTGCGGAAGCTTCCCCGCTTTCTCGTCAATTCCGAGACCACGCGCGATGAACTCACCGCCTATTGCCGGCCCGACGCCCAAATCCAGCTCTACCGGCCAGCGGTGCGCAACGTCTTCAGCCTCGACGCCGTTGGCCGTGACACGCGCGAGACCCGGCCGGGCGCGTTGAATCTCATCGCGCTCGGCACCATCGAGCCCCGCAAGAACCTGCCCGCCGCCGCCGCGATCATCA
>CAISJZ010000482.1 GCA_903885755.1 uncultured Hyphomicrobiales bacterium
AGTCACAAAAGGTATCTGTGGCCCTAACGATCGCTGGTTCTGACAACAGTGGGGGGGCGGGAATCCAGGCTGATCTCAAGACATTCACAACGATGGGAGTCTTTGGAACCACGGCAGTTACATGTATTGTGGCCGAGCATCCGGGGCGTGTGAGCCGCATCGAACCGGTCTCGGGGCTGGCGCGGGTGACGATTCGTGTTCGGCCAACATTCGCCCATGGCCGCGCCCATCGGGAACTATCGGTTGGCTCCAACCATCTGCGTTACGTCGGAGAGGGAGACGTGCTTCGCGTCACCACGGACGCTCCGCTCGCCTATATCGTCGAGGAAACGACATTCGCGCTCACAACGCCGGTAACGCTCATCATGGGCGTGGACGAACCATTCGTCTCCGCCATTGACGCGACCGCGCGCGAATACGAGGCGCTGACGCGCAACTACTGGCAATTCTGGGTGCGTGGTCTAGCCGTGCCATTTGAATGGCAACGCGAGGTCATTCGCGCCGCGATTACCTTGCGCCTGTGCAGCTTCGAGGAAACCGGCGGCATCATCGCCGCGCACACGACATCGATCCCCGAGTCGCCCGGTTCGGGCCGCAACTGGGACTACCGCTATTGCTGGCTCCGGGACGCCTATTTCGTCATTCACGCGCTCAACGATCTCGGCGCGACGCAAACGATGGAAGGTTATATCAATTACATCACCTCCATCGTCATCGACGCCGATCATTCCTTGCAGCCGGTCTATTCGATCGTTCCAAATTTGCGTCTCGACGAGACAATCGCCTCCGATTTCGCGGGATACCGGAGCCACGGCCCGGTTCGGATTGGCAATCAGGCCGCGATGCAGATTCAGCACGATATTTACGGGACGGTCATTCTTGGCGCGTCGCAGATGTTTGTCGATACCCGGTTGCCGAATGCTGGCGGCGAGGCGCTCTTCCGACTTCTCGAACGGCTCGGCGAACGCGCGTCGCGCTTCGCGATGACTCCGGACGCCGGCCTTTGGGAGTATCGGGAGCGCCAGCGCGTCCATACCTACTCGGCGGCGCTGTGTTTTGCCGCTTGTGATCGGTTGGCCCGCATCGCAATCAAGCTTGATCACCTTGACCGCGCTGCGTTCTGGGCCGAGCGCGCCAAGGCCATGCGCTCGGAAATCCTGTCGCGCGCCTGGAATGAAACAGTCGGCGCCTTTGTCGGCGCGTTTGACCATGAGGACCTCGACGCGAGCGTCCTGCAGATCGCCGAGATCGGCCTGGTGGAACCAATGGACCCCAGATTCGTTCGAACCTGTGACGCTATTGGTCGCGATCTCAATCGAGGCGGCTGGATCATGCGCTATAAGGCGGAGGACGATTTCGGCGCGCCCGAATCGGCGTTTCTCGTCTGCAGCTTCTGGTACGCGGACGCGCTCGCATCCATCGGACGCCGCGACGAGGCGCGCGCGCTTTTCGTCGATATTCTCGCGCGCCGCAATTCCTTCGGAATTCTGTCGGAGGATATTCATCCCGTGACCGGCGAATTGTGGGGCAATTTCCCGCAGACCTATTCAATGGCGGGAATCGTCAACACGGCCCGTCGCCTGTCACTTCCATGGGAGGAAGCATGGCGTCACGTTTGATCGTGATTTCCAATCGCGTTGCGTTGCCGGAGCCGGGACGGCCGCGCTCGGCTGGCGGCCTCGTGGTCGCGGTCAACGCCGCTTTGCGCAAGCGGCAAGGCGTCTGGTTTGGCTGGAGCGGGAAATCCAGCGAAACGCCCGATCCGGCGCCCACGTTCATCGAGCGGAATCGAACCACCTACGCGGTGATCGATCTGTCGACGGCGGACTTTCAGGAATACTACAACGGCTTCGCCAATCGGGTCCTCTGGCCAACGTTGCATTATCGCGTGGATCTCGCCGAATATTCGCGCACGGATCTGGGCG
>CAISJZ010000483.1 GCA_903885755.1 uncultured Hyphomicrobiales bacterium
CGGTTCGAATTTCAGCATCAGCAGGAGGTATCCGAAGACACCGAAGAACAGCGTGACGCCTACGTCATAAAGCGAATTCTTGTCAGCGAACACGCCGATGCAGATGAAAAACAGCGCGCTCGGAAACAGGAATTTGTAGGGCACCATCAACATCTTCACCCAAACGCCGATCAGCGGAACGTTGAGAATGATGAGGATGAGATTGCCGATCCAGAAGCTGGCGATCAGGCCCCAGAAGATATCCGGATGCTCGATGATGAGGCGCGGGCCGGGCGTGATGCCGTGAATGATCAACGCCCCGAGCAGCAGCGCCATCACCGCGTCGCCGGGAATGCCAAGGCTCATTGTCGGGATGAAGTCGCCCTGCACCGAGGAATGGGTCGATGTTTCGGGGGCCACGACGCCCGCGATGGCGCCATGACCAAATTTCTCCGGCGTTTTCGAGATTTTTTTCTCCGCCGCGTAAGCGACGAAGGAGGCGATTGTCGGCCCGGTTCCCGGAATGCAGGAGCACAGGCTGCCAATGATCGTGCCGCGCAAAATCGGGAACGCCGCCTGCTTCATCTCGCCCGTGCTCGGGCGCATGTCGCGCATGCGCACGTTGGTGTAGGCCATGTTCACCGGCGCGGTGTTATTCACGCTGCGAAGGAACTCCGCGATGCCGAACAGGCCGAGCGACAGGGCGACCAGCGCCACGCCATCGGACAGATCGATCATGCCAAAGGTGAAGCGCTCGACGCCGGTGTTGATATCCGTGCCAACGAGGCCGAGCATCAGTCCGAGGATCGTCATCGCGACGCCCTTGAGGGGCGAACCCTTTGCGAGCGTCGACCCCGCCAGAAGTCCGAGCAACATCAGCGAGCAGATTTCCGGCGCGCCAAACGAGAACGCCACCTTCGCGATGTATGGCGCGAAGAAAATCATCTGCAAGATGCCAAAGGCCGCGCCAAAGGCCGAGCCCATCATTGTGAGGCCAAGCGCGACGCCGCCCTTGCCCTGTTTGGTCATGGGATAGCCATCGAGGCAGGTCACCGCGTGCGGTGGATGGCATGGCAGGTTCAGCAAAATGGAACAGATGGCGCCGCCGTACTGGGCGCCATAGAAGATTCCCGACAACATCAGGATCGCCGCGACCGGCTTCATGCCGAAGGTCAGCGGCAACAGAATCGACACGGCCGATAGCACGCCCATGCCGGGCAGAACGCCGACAAGGTTGCCGATCGTCACGCCAACGAAGCACCACAGAAGGTTGTGGGGTTCCAATGCGATGGAAAATCCATGCATCAGGCCTTCAAAACCGTTCATCTCACATCCCCCGGATGATCGGAATCTGCACGCGCAGAACGTAATAGAATAGCCCGATCCCGAAGATCGTGACGCCAGCCGACAGAAGGGCGCTGCTCTTCAGTGTCGCCGTGCGGTCGCCCCAGCAGGCGACGAAAACGGTCATGAAAATCGCGGCCAGCAGGCCGGCAAGGTCCGCGAGGACGATGAAGACCAGAACGCTGCCGATGATGCAGCTCCACCCACGCCAGTCGGGCGACGTCTGCATGCCGTGCAGCGGGTCATGCGCGGGCGCGGGCTTGTCGGCGGCAAGAAAGTTCGCGGCGGCGATCATGACGCCAAGGAACGCGAGGAGAAAGCCAAGGACGAATGGGAAAAAGCCCGGACCCATTTTGGTCAACGAGCCGATCTGATACCGATAGGCTATGGCTGCGGCTCCCAGGCCGACCAGAACCACAAGGCCCCCGGCGTAATAGTCGCGTCGTCTTTCACTGATCATTGGTGCGTTGCCTCCCCCGCGACATATCCACCCCTGGATCGCGGTTGGACGCTCAACTTGCACAGACGACGGGTCAAGGCCAACTGCTCGCCTCGTTTTTTGATATCCCGTTGATACGGATTCACCTCCCGCGGGGAGCCGGTACGATCGCCGCCCGCACCTCGTGCCGCAACATGGGAAGCAGTTCCGTTTCGAACCATGGGTTCGATTTGAGCCAAGCGTTGTTGCGCCAGGACGGGTGCGGAAGCGGGATCACTTTTGGTTGACCCGCAGAAAATTCGCGCCATCGCGCGACGGCGCTCGTGAGGCTTTCGCGCGGGTGTGCGGCAAGCCCCAACCGGGAAAAATGATAGGCGCGGGCGTAGCCGCCGACGACCAAAATAGTCACGACCTGCGGCAACAAATCGAACAACCGGTCGTGCCACCGCGCCCGGCATTCGGGCCGCGGCGGAAGGTCGCTGCGTTTGGCGTCCCAGCCGGGAAAGCAGAACCCCATGGGAACGATCGCGACGCGCGTCTCGTCGTAAAAGGTCGCGGAATCGACCCCCATCCATTGCCGAAGTCGATCGCCCGAGGGATCGGTGAACGGAACCCCGCTGGTGTGAACGCGGATGCCGGGCGCCTGGCCGGCGATCAGCAGGCGGGCGGTGGCGGAGACCCGCAGGACCGGCCGGGGTTCATGCGGCAGCGCCGGTCCGACGGGATGATCGATACATTCCCGGCAGGCCCGGATTTCGCCCACCAGCGCGGCAAGAGTTGCTTCGGCCCTAGATGTCGAGGACTTGACCATCGTCGAGAACCTCCAGCCCGGCGGCGGTCAGCTCCCCCTGACACGCCCGCATGGCGGAGCCCATGTGGGTCACGGCGATCCGGCGCGCCGTCAATCGCGGCAGGTTCTGGCGCAAACGCGGCCAGTTGAGGTGACCGACGACCTCGAGCTTGGCTGAATAACATTCGATCACGAACAGGTCGGCGCGATCGGCCAGTTCGAGCAGGGCCTCGGTCCATTCCGTATCGCCGGAATAGGCGAACGTCTTGCCGGCGCTCTCAAGGCGAAGCCCGGTTCCAAGCACCGCCCCGCCATGCGAAACGGCCATGGATGACAGCCGCGCTCCGAAAATGTCGGTCCGCGTGCCTGGCTCCAGTTCCTCCACCGACCACTCGAACCGCCAGCCGCCCGTGGCGACGCCGGGATAGAAGACATCGACGGCGCGCATCAGCCGATCACGCGTTCCCGGCGGTCCGATGATTCGCAGCGGCTTTTTTCGACGGGTCTCGTATTGCGCGTTCAGCAGCAGGAACGGCAGGCCGCCGAAGTGGTCGCCATGCAAATGCGAGATGGCGATGACGTCGATCTCGTCCGTTGAAAAGCCAAGCTTGTGCCAGTTGACGATCGCCGAGGCGCCGAAGTCGATCACG
>CAISJZ010000484.1 GCA_903885755.1 uncultured Hyphomicrobiales bacterium
CTGCTCCTTGTTGGTGTCGATGATGAAGATCAGGTCGGGCGTGCCGCCCATGTCCTTGATTCCGCCAAGAGCCTTCTCCAGCTTCTCGCGCTCGCGCGACAGAACCAGACGCTCCTTCTTGGTCAGGCCGACGGCGCCGGCGCTGAGCTGCTCGTCGAGCTTGCGAAGGCGGTTGATCGAACCGGAAATGGTCTTCCAGTTGGTCAGCATGCCGCCGAGCCAGCGGGAGTTGATGTAATACTGGGCCGAGCGCTTGGCCGCCTCGGCGATGGCCTCGGAGGCCTGCCGCTTGGTGCCGACGAACAGCACGCGGCCGCCCTTGGCGACCGTATCGGACACCGCCTTCAGCGCCGTGTGCAGCAGCGGCACGGTCTGGGCGAGGTCGATGATGTGGATGTTGTTGCGGGCGCCGAAAATGTAGGGGGCCATTTTCGGGTTCCAGCGGTGAGACTGATGGCCGAAATGAGCGCCGGCCTCAAGGAGGCCACGCATCGTGAAGTCAGGCAATGCCATTGTTTTCATTCTCCGGTTGAACCTCGGCGGATCATGCTGGCTGGCCCGAGGACCAACCACCGGAACGCTGCTTGAGGCAGCAGCGCGTTTTATCCGCCTGTGGAATAGGCGGGCTCATAGAGGAGTTTGGCCGGCGATGCAAGGCGAGGGCTCGCGCGCCCTATTTCACCAGTGGGCAGCCGCCCTCCGACAAGGGCCGGAACGCCTCGGCGGCCGGGACCGTGGCGAGGGTCTTGTAGAGGTCCCATTCACCCTTCGACTCGGCCGCGGATTTCACCTCGAACAGATACATGTCGTGGATCATCCGTCCATCCTCGCGAATGCGGCCGTTCTTCGCGAAAAAGTCGTTCACGGGGGTCGCCTTCATCTGGGCCATGACTTTCATCGCCTCGTCCGTGCCCACGGCGTCGATCGCCTTGAGGTAGTGCATCGCGGCGGAGTAATTGCCGGCCTGGATCATGGTCGGCATGTGGCCGGCCTTCTCGTAAAAGCGCTTCGAGAACGCCCGCGTCTCGTCGTTCATGTCCCAATAGAAGGCCTCGGCGAGAACGAGACCTTCGGCGGCTTTTCGCCCGATCGCGTGGACATCGACCACTTCGAGCAGCAAGGCGGCGATCTTCTGCCCGCCCTTCACGAGGCCGAACTCCTCGGCCTGCTTGATGGCGTTGGTCGTGTCGCCGCCGGCGTTGGCGAGCGCGACGACCTTGGCCTTCGAGGCCTGCGCCCGTAGCAGATAGGAGGAAAAATCCGAGGTGTTCAGTGGATGCGGCGCGGCTCCCAGCACCTTGCCGCCGGCCTTGGTCACGACATCCGAAGCATCGCGTTCAAGCGCATGGCCGAAGGCGTAATCGGCTGTCAGGAAAAACCAGCTGTCGAAGCCGCTCTTGACCAGGGCGCGCGCGGTGACGTTCGACAAGGCGTAGGTGTCATAGGTCCAGTGCGCGGTATTGGGCGAGCAGGCCGTCCCGGTGAGATCGGAACTGCCGCCGCCGGAAATCAGGAATATCCTGTTCTTCTCGCGGGTGATCTGCTGAACGGCCAACGCGATGGAGGACGTGGGCACGTCCATGATCGCGTCGACCTTTTCGTTGTCGTACCAGTTGCGGGCGATGCCGGAACCAACATCGGGCTTGTTCTGATGGTCGGCGTAAACAACCTCGATCGGCTTGCCGCGCACCTTGCCGCCAAAATCGGCGACCGCCATCTGGACGGCGTAGACCGAGCCGATCCCGGTTCCGCTGGAATAGACGCTCGACATGTCAGTGAGGACGCCGAGCTTGACGACGTCATCCGAAATCTGCGCCATCGCGGGGAAGGCCAAGCCAAGCGCCAACGACAATCCCGCCAGAATAGCCCTTCGCCGCATCACGCCCTCCCCCGTCGATTGGTTTGTTTTTCGTGCTCAGAGTTCCTTGCCGATGACGCGGTCCAGAGACAATTTCCCGCCGCCCTGAATGAGGATCAGGAGGCAGATAAAACCCCAGATGGCGGGCGCTTCCATGCCGCCGCCAGGTCTGGTCCAGAACCAGCCGTTGGGATATTGGGCGACGATCGCGGCGGTGGCCATGAACCCGACGAACAGAGCCGCCACGGGCCGCGTGAAGAGCCCCAGAACCAGACAAAGGCCGCCAAAAAACTCGAGTCCGCCAATGTAGTAAATCCATCCGGGGCTGGCGAAGGACGGACCCAGCGCCTTGCCGAAACCGGCGACGTACTGCTCCATTGTCGCGCCGCCAAACAACCCGAACAGCTTTTGCGCGCCATGGGGCATGTAAAACAGCCCCATGCCGATACGCATCGCCGTCGGAACGCACGGGCGCAGCCCGTCGTAAATGCCGCCGAGCGCCGGAATGACAAGCGGATTTTTGCTGTCGGATGAATCCATGGTCCCCTCCCCGGATCGCGCGTCCTTTCGTTCTCAAGGTGACGTTGCAGGGCGCCGCGCGGGAGGCAGCTTATCCCATTTCGGGGGAACGCCAACCCGGCCAAAAGGCTCAGGACCGGGGGTTCGCCGGCTTGGCGGCGTCAACCAGCCGCAACTGCACCCGCTCGCCATTGCCCCAGCGGTCGATGGCCAGATGCCCCGCCAGATGCAGCGCCTCGCCGCGATTGGCCAGCAGCGCCTTGCCAAGGGGTTCGTTGGCGACGCGAAAGGCGATGCCCGCGATGGTCGATCCATCCCCCGATCTGGCGCGCAGGCGCAGGTGGCCGGTTCCGACCTCGGCGACATCAATCAGCCTGTGGGCCGGAAAAGCGAACATGGGTTCGGGATTGCCGGAGCCGAACGGACCAGCCTTTTCCACCGTGTCGATCTGTTCGGCGCGCGCGCCGCCGGCGGTGATGGCGGCGTCGATCAGGAGCGATTGATCGAGCCGCGCCCGGGCAACCTGTTCATGCAGGCGTTCTTCGAGGAAGGCGCGGAAATCGCCAAGCTTCTCCCTCGCGATGGTGACCCCGGCGGCCATGGCGTGGCCGCCGCCCTTGACCAGAATCCCATCGTCGACTGCCGCGCGCACGGTTTTTCCGAGATCGACGCCAGTGATGGAACGCCCCGAGCCGATGCCGGTTTCTCCCATGAAGGCAATGGCGAAGGCGGGTCTCTTGAATCGATCTTTCAACCGCGACGCGACGAGACCGACGACGCCGGGGTGCCAGCCATCGCGCCCCGTCACGACGACGGCGCCCTGATCGCCCTCGCCGAGCGACGCCCAGGCCTCCCCAAGCGCTTCCTCGACGGCGGCGCGCTCGATCGTCTGCCGTTCGCCATTCAGGCGATCAAGTTCCGCCGCGACGCGCTCGGCTTCGACCGGGTCCTGCTCCAGCAGAAGGCGGGCGCCGAGCGCGGCGTCGCCAATGCGCCCGCCCGCGTTGATGCGCGGCCCGATCATGAAACCGAGTTGATAGCTCGTCGGCGGCCCCGAAGCCCGCGCGGCGTCGAAGAGCGCGCGCAATCCGGGCCGTCCCCGCTGCCGCATGACCTGCAGGCCGCGCGAGACGAAGGCGCGGTTGAGCCCGGTCAGCGGCACCACGTCGGCGACCGTCGCCAGCGCCACGAGATCGAGTTGGGCCATGAGGTCGGGCTCGGGCCGCGACGGGGTCCAGAAGCCGTCGCGCCGCAACCGCCGGTTGGTGGCGACGAGAACCATGAAGGCCACCCCGGCGGCGCAGAGATGGCCAAGACCCGAGACATCGTCCTGCCGGTTCGGATTGACGATGGCGAGCGCGTCGGGAAGGATTTCGGGGGCCTGATGATGGTCGATCACCAGCGTGTCGAGGCCAAGGCGTCGCGCCTCAGCGAAGGGCTCGTGGCTGGCCGTGCCGCAGTCAACCGTCACCAGCAGGCGCGCGCCCTTGGCGGCAAGCCCCCTGATCGCCTCGCTGTTGGGTCCATACCCCTCGAAGATTCGGTCGGGTATATAAATTTCGTATGGCGCGCCGCAGGCGTCGAGAAACCCGCCGACCAGCGCCGACGAGCAGGCGCCATCAACATCGTAGTCGCCGAAGATCGCGACACGCTCGCGCGCGGTGATCGCCC
>CAISJZ010000485.1 GCA_903885755.1 uncultured Hyphomicrobiales bacterium
GATGACGCACAATTTCTGCGAGGGCTGCAACCGCGTGCGCGTCACCTGCACGGGCACGCTCTATATGTGCCTCGGGCAGGAGGACGCCGCCGACCTGCGCGCGCCCCTGCGCGCGTCCGAATCCGACGCGCCGCTGGTCGACGCCATCCGCAAGGCGATCTTGCGCAAGCCCAAGGGCCACGACTTCGTCATTGATCGCGGCACGAGCCTGCCGGCGGTCGGGCGTCACATGAGCGTGACCGGCGGGTAGGGCGGCGGCCCTATTTTTCCCAGCAATTGTAAATACCTGGCGTCGGTCGGTCTCGGCCGGTCGGGCCGCGCCCGGATGTCGGCCCGAATGTTGGCCATTGTTGAGCACATACAGTTCAGATAGATTACAAACGCATCAGGAGCGATCCCTATGTCCGCGCCATTTACGGTCCGTCTCAATGAAGCCGCGCTCGCCGCGCTCGACCGGCTGGCCGAAAAAACCGAGCGTTCGCGCAACTGGCTCGTCGCGCGCGCCCTTGAGGATTATGTCGCGCTCAATTCCTGGCAAATCGGCAAGATCGAGGCGGGCCTGGCTGCCGCGGAGTCCGGCGACTTTGCGAGCGACGGGGAGGTCGCGCGCGTGCGCGCGAAGTTCGTGGCGGGTCGGTGAGGGTTCGCTGGACCGCGCCGGCGTTGCGCGATGTCGAGGACATTGGCGATTATATCGCGCGTGACGACCCTGCCGCCGCGGCGAGGGTGGTATCGCGAATTTTTGAACAATTGACCGTTCTTGAATCCCATCCGGAGATCGGACGGCCCGGACGCGTTCCCGAAACGCGCGAACTCGTGATTCCCGGCCTGCCGTACATCGCGCCCTATCGCGTGCGGGATGATCGCGTAGAGCTGCTCGCCGTGTTCCACGGCGCGCGACGCTGGCCTGAAATATTCGAGTAGCGAGGTATCACCCCACGCCTGCTTCGCGCATCCATTTTTCCGCGACGGCGGCGATGTCGAGATTGTTCTTCTCCAGCATCAGCATGTGGGCGTTGCCCGTGATGCCGATGTCGGCGAGCTTGATGAAGGTCGTCTTCATCATGCCGGCCTGGCGCATGTATCTGACCGTGCAGTGATCATAGGCGGCGTGGTAGCTCGCCTCCGCCATGACGACGAGCACGGGGATGTCCGCCAGATTTTTGAGCTTGCGCGCGGGCTCGGCCTGCTCCCAGCAGGGCGTCAGGTCCGGCGCGTCGGCCTTCGCCTGTTTGACGAATTTCAGCTCCGAGGGATCGCTCAACGGCGGATCATAGGTCAGCGGCGGCGCGGTCAGGCCATAAGGCTTCACATAGGGCCCGTCCTCGAACCAGTCGGGCGCGCCCTTGGTCACGAGATCATGCACCGGCGGCCCCGAAGGCTCCATGGCGACGATGGCCTTCACACGTTCGGGCCGCGCGTCGGCGACCAGCCAGCCGAAGGTTCCGGACTGGGAGTGGGTGAACAGAACCGCGGGGCCAATTTTATCCAGCAGCGCCGCGCCCGCGTCGCGATTGAGTTCCTGCTGTTTTGGAAAGCTTTCGAGCGAGGGATATTGCTGCGCCATGAACTGGTCGAAGACGGGATCGCCGGGGTCGGGCGTTCCCGGCCATTGCGTGTGATGTTTGGCCTGCGGCCAGAGATTGAAACGCTCGGGCGCGACGAACTGCCATTGCACGCGCTCGACTCCGAAGCGCGTCGTCGGGCCATAGGCGTCGGCCTGATAGGGCGAGCGCGCCCGCGCCGGCTGGTCAAGAACGTAAACCGCAAAACCCTGTCGCAGATAATATTGAACCCAGCCATCCCGTCCGTCCGGCGTGCCGGTGTAGTTGAGGCCGCTTTGCCCGCCGCCGGCGAACAGCACGAGCGGGTAGGGGCGCGTCAGGTTTTTTGGGATCTGGAATTCGACATACATGTGCCCCGCGAGGAACGGCCCGCCCGGCGCGTCGAAATATTTCCCGCCGACAAAGAAGTAGCCCTGTTCAGCGATTTCGAGCGGCGGTTTTATTGTCATGGTTCCCCCCGGGGCGCGCCAGCGTATTCTACCCCTTCGCGCGCTGGCGGATGACGAAATTGTCGTAGGGATATTCGGCCACCTGCCACCACAGATACTGATCATTGCGATACGCGAGATAGGCGTCGCGCATACGTTCGAATTTGGCGTTTTCGCGCGCCGTCTGGGCATAGACCTCGTCGGTCGCCTGCCAGAGGGCTTCCAGAACATCGGCCGGGAACGCCTTGAGGCGGGCGCCGGCCTCGACGAGGCGCCGCACGGCGGGCGGGTTGAGCGCGTCATAGGCCGCCTGCATGTCGGTGTTGGCGATGTCGGCGGCCTGCCGCAGCATCGCCTTGTAGCCCTTTGGCAGGTCGTTCCACTTCGCCAGATTGATGGCGATGTGGACCGCCATGCCCGGCTGCTGCCAGCCGGGATAATAGTAATTGGGCGCGACCTTCACGAGGTCGAGTTTTTCGTCATCGACGGGCGACACCCAGGCGGCGGCGCCGAGCGCGCCCGATTGCAACGACGAGACGATGTCGCCGCGCGCGACGGCGGTCGGCTCGACGCCGAGCCTCTGCAAAATCTTGCCGGCGATGCCGGAAATGCGGAATTTCAGGCCCTTGAGATCGGCGACCGATTTGATCTCGTTGCGAAACCAGCCGCCCATTTCGCAGCCGGTGTTGCCGGCCAGCAGCGCCATGACATTGTGGTCGGCGAGCGTCTCGTTGACGAGATCGGCGCCGCCGCCGCGCTGGTTGAAGGCGTTGTGCTGGCGCGCGTTCATGCCGAAAGGCGCTCCGGTGGCGAAGACGAGCGCGGGCTCGACGCCCCACCAGTAATTCAGCGCGGTCTGGGCGAGGTCCGCGCGTCCGTCCTTCACCGCGTCCAGCGCCTCGACGGCGCCGGCAATCTCGCCCGGTGGATGGACCGTGATGTCGATGCGTCCATCGCTCGCCTCGCGCGCCGCGTCGGCGAAGACCTTCGCGCCGCCGTGCAGCGTTTCCAGCGATGGCGGGAAACTCGACGTCAGCCTCCATTTGATCGAGGGCGAAGACTGCGCGATGGCGGGCGCGGCGAGCGTTGATCCGGCGGCGGCGAGACCGGCGGCGCGTAGAAACCGACGACGTTGCATGGCGAACGAACTCCCGGGAAGCAGCGGAACCGTGACTTTTTGAAATCCAACAAAGGCGAAATCACGCCCGCGTCATGACGCGGGCGTGGCGTTATTCCACGACGATTTTCGGAAATGCACGAACCGCGCCGCTGTCGAGGCTCGCCATCACATTGGCGGCGATGTCGCGATAGATCCTGGCATGTGGGGAATCCGGATCGGTGGCGACCACGGGCCGGCCCTCGTCGGAGGTGGCCCTGATCGCCATGTGCAGGGGAACCTCGCCAAGGAATGGAACCGCCAGCCGTTCGGCCTCGTGGCGGGCGCCGCCATGAGCGAAAATGTCGGAGCGTTCGCCGCACTTGGGGCAGAGGAAATAGCTCATGTTCTCGACGATGCCGAGTACGGGCACCTGCACTTTTTCGAACATGGCGACGGCGCGGCGCGCGTCGATGAGCGCGAGGTCCTGCGGTGTCGAGACGATGACCGCGCCCTTCAGCGGCACGGTCTGCGCCATGGTAAGCTGGGCGTCGCCGGTGCCGGGCGGCATGTCGACGACGAGGCAGTCGAGATCGCCCCAGGCGACATCGCGCATCATCTGGGTCAGGGCCGACTGCACCATCGGGCCGCGCCAGATCATCGCCGTGCCTTCGTCCACGAGAAAGCCGATCGACATGACCTTGATGCCGTAGGCCTCCATCGGCTTGATGATCTTGCCATCGGATTCCGGCTTGCCGGACAAGCCGAACAGGCGCGGCATGGACGGCCCGTAAACATCCGCGTCGAGCACGCCGACGCGCCAGCCATGGGCGGCGAGGCCAAGGGCGAGATTGGCGGAGGTCGTGGACTTGCCGACGCCGCCCTTGCCGGAGGCGACGGCGATGATGCGCGCGACGCCGGGAATATCGGTCTGCCTTTGCGCGGCCTGGGCGCGGGGGCCCGGCTGGGCGGGGGCGGCTCGCGGCGCGCCAGCGGGGCGATCGGCGGTCAGCGTCACCGTGGCGCCGCCGACCCCGGCGAGCTGCTTGATGACGGATTCGGCGGTGCGCCGCATGGGCTCCAGCATGCCGGCGCGGGCGGGATCGACGTTGATCGAGACATAAACCTTGTCGCCGACGGTGGTCACGCCGGCGATCGCGCCGGACTGGGGCAGGGGCGTCGAGCCATCGGGGCCGGGCACCCGCGCGAGAGCCGCCAGAACCTCTTTTTCGCCAACCATGTAACGCTACTCTTTCGCGGCCGCGGACGGAAACATGCGCGAGTTATAGACCTGCCGCGAAGCGGGTCAATCGACATAAATGAGTTATCGCGCGTTGGCATTCCATGGGTCGATCACCTTTACGTCGATATCGGCGAAGTCCCCGACATTGCGCGTGACGATGGCGAGGTCATGGACAAAAGCGGTCGCGGCGATCAGGCCGTCGGCCTCGCCGCGTGGCCGCAGGGCCGCGATCTCGCCCCATGCGACGGCGACGCGGTCCGTAATTCCGAGAATGCGATCAGCGTGGTCATGTCGCAGCTTGCGCAGCCAGTTTTCCAGATGGGACGCCGCCGCCGGATCGGACTTTCGTTTCAGCGCGACGCCGCGCATGATTTCGCCTAGCGTGATGACGCTCAGATGGACGGAGCGAGGATCGACCGTTCGCAGCCATGCCGTCGCCTCGGGCGAACCGCGTCGCGCTTCCGAGATAACGTTGGTGTCAACGAGGTACATCAGAACGCCACGTCGCGGCCCGGCGTCGCGGCGCGGGCGTCGATGGCGGCGAGGACCTCCTCATCCCAGGCCGGCCCGGAGAGCAAATCATCGACCAGAGTGGGGCGACCGGCGTACAGGGCCTCATAGTCGCTGGCCGACAGCACGACGGCCGTGCGCGCGCCGCGCAGAGTGACGAATTGCGGGCCGACAGTTTGCGCTTCGCGCACGACTTTCGAGAACCGGTTTTTGGCGTCCTGAAGTTGCCAGTCCATGGTGATCTCCAAGCTAGACCGTCTAGATATATTGAATAGGCCAGCGGGTCAATATCGCCAGTCCGGCCCCCGCAACGGGATTTTAAGGCTCCCGGGGCGATATTGGGGGTTCGCGCGCCTGTTTTTACGGCAAAGCTCGCCTTTTTCGCCCCTTTACAGGGCAGTTGAAGCTGATACGAGGAGCCTTCATGCATTCGTCAAAATGTGTTGAGGCCTTGATGTCGCCCGCCAAACCGTCGGCCAAGCCCGCCGATCCCCGCTTTTCCTGCGGGCCGACCGCCAAGCACCCGGGCTGGGACCCCTCGAAATTCGACTATTCCCTGATGGGGCGCTCGCATCGCTCGAAGGAGGCGCGCGCCAAAATCCGCGAGCTGAACGGGCGAATCCGCCGGGTTCTCGGCGTTCCCGAGGATTATTTCATCGGCATCACGGCGGGCTCCGACACGGGCGCGGTCGAGATGGCGCTGTGGTCGCTGCTCGGCGCGCGGCCGGTCGATCTGTTCGGATGGGAAGCCTTTGGCCTCGACTGGGTCGTCGACACGATGGAGCAGTTGAAGCCGGGCAATGCTCACGCCTACACGCCGGAATACGGCGTGTTGCCCGATCTCTCTCGCGCCGATCCCGCGCACGATTGCGTGTTCACCTGGAATGGCACTGCCTCTGGCGTGCGCGTGCCCAACGGCGACTGGATCAGCGACAGGCGCGAAGGCCTGACCATCTGCGACGCGACCTCGGCGGTTTTCGTCATGGAAATGCCGTGGTCGAAGCTCGATGTGACGACCTTCTCCTGGCAGAAGGCGCTCGGCAGCGAGCCGGCCCATGGCACGATCATCATGAGCCCGCGCGCCATCAAGCGGCTCGAGACGCATATTCCCTCGTGGCCGATCCCCAAACTCTATCGCCTCGCCAACAAGGGCAAGGTGAACATGGAGTTCTTCGATACCGAGGTCATCAACACGCCCTCGCTCATGTGCATCGAGGACGCGCTTGACGCGCTCAAATGGGCCGAGGGCATCGGCGGGCGCCCGGCCATGGCCGAACGCACCGCGAAGAGCTACGCGCTGATCGAGAAATGGGTGACGCGCACGCCGTGGATCGATTTCCTCGCGCGCGATCCCGCGACCCGCTCGCAGACCTCCGTCTGCCTCGTCTATACCGATCCGGCCTATCTCGCCCTCGGGCCGAAGGAGCGCGCGGACTTCGCCCGCCGCGTCTTCGCGCTGCTGGAAGACGAGCGCGTGGCGCTCGACGCCAACGCCTACAAGGACGCGCCGCCCGGCCTGCGTGTGTGGTGCGGGGCCACGGTCGAGGCGTCCAACGTCGCCGCCCTGCTGCCGTGGATCGAATGGGCCTTCGCCTCTGTCAAGGCGGAGATGCTCGTCCCCGCGTGAGCGCGGTCGCCGGCATCGTTCTGGCCGGCGGCCTGTCCACCCGAATGGGGCGCGACAAGGCCTTCGTCGATTTTAATGGCCAACCCATGATCGCCCACGCGATCGGGCGCCTCGCGCCGCAGGTCGCGCGCCTCGCCATCAACGCCCACGGCGCCCCCGCGCGCTTCGCGGCGTTCAATTGTCCGGTTCTGCCGGACGCCGACGCCTCGCGTCCAGGACCGCTGGCGGGCGTCGCCGTCGGGCTCGCCTTCGCGGCGACCAATGGCCTGACTGGCGTCGTCACGGTTCCCTGCGACGCCCCCTTCGCGCCGCGCGATCTCGTCGAGCGGTTGCTGGCGGGCGGCGTGGATCAGCCCGCCGTTGCGGCCAGCGCGCGCGGCGTCGAACCGTTGTTCGCGTACTGGCCGAGAACGACGCTGACCGCCATCGAGGCGGCGCTGGCGGCGGGCGACGCGGCGGTGTGGAAGCTGCTGGAAAACCTCGGCGCGCGCCATGTCGCCATTGCCGCCGTCGATGGCGAGGACTGGTCGCTCAATCTAAATTCGCCGGAAGACCTCGCCGCCGCGCGCCGCGCCCCTTGAAGCTCTTCCGCCTTTGTGGGAAGCCGGGCGCGGATCACGGAGATTGCGGACATGGCGAGAGTGGCTTTTCTCGGACTGGGCGTCATGGGGTCTCCCATGGCCGGGCACCTGAAAAACAAGGGTGGCCATGAGGTGACGGTTTACAACCGCACCGGCGCCAAGGCCGAAGCCTGGGTCGTCCAGAACAAGGGTTTCGCCGCGACCACGCCGCGCGAGGCGGCGACCGGGCAGGAATTCGTCTTCGCCTGCGTCGGCAATGACGACGATCTGCGGCAGGTGACGCTCGGCCCCAACGGCGCCTTCGCCGGCATGGCCAGGGGCTCGATCTTCGTCGATCACACAACGGCCTCGGCGGACGTGGCGCGCGAACTTCACGCGGCGGCGGAAAATCTCGGCATCGGCTTTATCGACGCGCCCGTGTCGGGCGGGCAGGCGGGCGCCGAGAACGGCGTGCTGACGGTGATGTGCGGCGGCGATCCCGCGACCTACGCGAAGGCGGACCCGGTTATCGCGGCCTATGCCCGCGCCTGCCGTCTCATGGGGCCGATTGGCTCCGGCCAGCTCGCCAAGATGGTCAACCAGATCTGCATCGCCGGCCTCGTGCAGGGACTGGCGGAAGGCATCCATTTCGCCAAGACCGCCGGCCTCGACGTCAACGCCGTCATCGAGACCATCTCCAAGGGCGCGGCGCAGTCCTGGCAGATGGAGAATCGCTACAAGACCATGGACGCCGGCCAGTTCGAGTTCGGCTTCGCCGTTGACTGGATGCGCAAGGACCTGTCGATCTGCCTCGCCGAGGCCCGCCGCAACGGGGCGCAATTGCCGGTCGCCGCGCTCGTCGACCAGTTCTACGCCGAGGTGCAGAAAATGGGCGGCGCGCGCTGGGATACGTCGAGCCTGATCGCGCGGTTGAAGTAGCGGGTTGGCAAGGGCAAACGCGCGCCAGCGCCGATATTTTCCCAATGAATGTTCCATCGCGGCTGTTGTTATTTGCGATCGACCAGCGCGTAACTTGTGCTGCGCCCGCCGGCGGCGTCCTTCGCCAGCACACCCCGTTTCACGAGATCATCGATATCGCGTAGCGCTGTGTCCTGCGAGCATTTGCAAATCCTCGCCCATTTGGAGGTGGTCAGCTTTCCCGTGAAGCCATCAAACAGGCGGCCAAACATCGCGCGCTGTCGTTCATTGAAGGGCGCGGCGGCGTGGCGGTCCCAGAAGCGCGCCTTTTCAAGTACGGACGCGAGGATAATTTCGGCTCCGCCAAAAGCGCGGCCCAGACAGCCAAGGAACCATTCAATCCAGGCGGTGACGTCGATCCCGCCCTTCTGGGTCTTTTCCAGAGCGTCGTAGTAGGCTTTCCGTTCGACGCGTATCCGCGCCGACATGCTGTAAAAGCGCTGGGCGCTGTTTTCGGAGCGCGCCAACGCCATGTCGGTGATCGCGCGAGCGACGCGTCCGTTGCCATCGTCAAAGGGATGAATGGTCACGAACCAGAGATGCGCCAACGCCGCTTTCAACACCGGGTCCATTCGTGTCCGGCCATTGAACCATTTCAGGAAGGCCTGAATTTCCCGATTTATCTTTTTCGCCGCTGGAGCCTGGTAATGGACGCGTTCGCGGCCAACCGGTCCCGAGACAACCTGCATTGGCCCCTTCGCGTCATCGCGCCATTCCCCGACGGCGATCCGCGTCATGCCGCTGCGCCCGGTTGGGAACAGGGCCGCGTGCCAATCGAACAATCGCCGGGAAGTTAGGGGCGCATCGAACCTTTGCGTGGCGTCGAGCATCATCTCCACAACGCCCTCGACATTCCGGTCGGCTGGCGGGAGCGCGCCAACATCCATGCCCAGTCGCCGCGCGATGGATGAACGCACCATCTCCTTGTCGAGCATCTCGCCTTCGATCTCGCTGGATTTCAGGACATCCTCGGTGAGGGTTCGCAGAACCGCTTCGGCCCTGAGGTGAAACCCGAGCCCTTCCATGCGACCAATCAAACGCCCCTGACGATGGCGCAGGTCGGCGAGCATTGGGGCGAGCTTATTCTCGTCCCAACGGAACTCTGGCCAGCCCTTCCTTTCGTGAATATAGCTCGCCATCCACCGCATCCTGTACGGAGATTATGCGGGATATTCGCCGCATGGGCAAGCTAATCCATGCATATTATGCGGTGATTAGGCTACCTATTCGCCGCGGCGGGCGTTCGGAAAGTCCCGCGAGAGAAGAGGCCGCCGCCGGGAATCCTGCCGTTTTGTCATTGGACGGCGCGCGGAACCAAAATGGATTCATATGCGCCGCTCCCACCCCTCCTTGACATGGCCCAAGGCGCCGCGTCTCCATTGGCGGCACAAGGGAGCGTCAAGCGCTCCGCCACAAGTCCGTCGGGAAAACATCCAAATGATCGCAGGAATTGCCGCCCTCGTCTTCGCCTCGGCCTTCGCGGGCGCCGCGCTCTACAACAATCTCGTGGAGCAGCCGGCGCGCCTCGCGCTAGATGACAAGGCGATGATGTCGGAGTGGACGCCAAGCGACCGGCGC
>CAISJZ010000486.1 GCA_903885755.1 uncultured Hyphomicrobiales bacterium
CGCCATAGATCAGGTGCTCGTAGATGTCGTCGGTGAGCACCCAGACGTGCCGGTTCTCCGGACGCATCAGAACGTCCGTCACGGCCTTCAGCTCGTCGCGCGAATAGGCCGCGCCGGTCGGGTTCGACGGCGAGTTCAGCAGCAGCCACTTGGTGCGCGGCGTGATCGCGCGTTGCAGATCTTCCGGCTGCAGCTTGAAGTTCTTCTCAAGCTTCGTCGGTACGATCACGGGCGTTCCGCCAGCGATCGTCACCATGTCGGGATAGCTGACCCAGTAGGGCGCGGGGATGATGACCTCGTCGCCCTTGTCGCAGGTGGCGAGGAAGGTGTTGAACAGAATCTGCTTGCCGCCCGTGCCGACGATGGTCTGGCTGGCCTTGTAGTCGAGGCCGTTCTCGCGCTTAAATTTTGCGGCGATGGCTTCGCGCAGCGGCACGATGCCGAGCACCGGCGGATACTTGGTCTCGCCGCGCCTGATGGCGGCGATGGCGGCTTCCTTGATGTGATCCGGCGTGTCGAAATCAGGCTCGCCCACCGACAGCGAGATGATGTCGCGCCCGCTGTTTTTCAGGTCGCGCGCCCGCTGGGTCAGCACCATTGTGGCCGACGGCTTCACGCGGGTAACGGCGCCTGCGAGGAACGACATGACTGGAGCCCTTTTCGAGTTTTGTGCGGCGCGGAACATAGAGGCGGCGGCGCAGGCGGGCAACCAAATTCGCCCGCTGTCCGCCGAAATGCCAGCTTGGATTGCGCCCCTGTTCGTCGGATGATCCTTTCCGGTCGCGATTCGCGGCTCTCGATCAGGGATGGACACTCATGAAGCTCACCCTCGCAAGCCTCGCGGCCCTGGCGTTTTTCGCCGCCGCCCCGGCCTTCGCCCAGGCGCCGGCAGCGGCGCCCAAGCCAGCCGCTCCGACTGCCGCGCCTGCCGCCGCGCCCGCGGCCAAACCGGCGGCGACGACGCCCAACGCGCAGCTCATCGATCTCAACTCCGCCACCGCCGACGAACTGAGCGCCCTCAAGGGCATCGGCAAGGTTCGCTCGGAAGCCATCGTCAAGGGCCGCCCCTACAAGGGCAAGGATGAACTCGTCCAGAAGGGCATCATCCCGCAGGGCGTCTATGACGACATCAAGGACAAGATTATCGCGCGACAGAAATAAGTTCCGCGAGTAGCGATCCTTCCCGAATACAATTTGATTTCACGTCATCGCCCCGATACGGGCGATGACGTTGCCCACGAAATCGACTTTTTCTGGCGAAAACTGAATATTCGAGCCCGAATATCGAACAATATCAGCCAATTTGAACCGATGTTTACCGGAAAGAAACGCTCGGCTGGCTAAAAGAATCCATGCCGCCAGCCAAAGCAGCCACATTTGGACGACGGGGAGCCCCGGCTTCGGCCCGCGCGCCCATGTCTTCCGTGTCCGCCGCCCGTCCGGGCATCGACGCTGTTCTCAATACCACGGAATCCGGCATTCCCCTCGACCAGATCGCCAGGGACCTGCTCGGCGACCGCCGTTCGATCGGCGGCGACGAGGCGGTCGCCGCGGGAATAACCGGCGAAGTGCCATGGTCGTGGCGCGCCGCGCTGCTCGCCGGTATCGCCTCCGCCTGTCTGCAGGCGGGCATCCTCGTTCTCTCCGCCCAGACGCCGACCGAGCTGATTCCCGGCCTGCCGATCCAGGTGGGCGGCGCGGGGTCCGCCATGACGCCGGCCGTGATCGCCTACGGGCTCTGGTCCGGCGGCAGCGACGCTGCGTCCACGCTGATGATCGCGCAATTCGTTCTCAAGGTTCTGAAGCAGACCTCGCCGGTCGCCTACGCCCTCGGAGGCGCGCTCGTCGGCGTCGGGACGGGCTATGTCGTGCGCGTGCTCATGGGCGGCGACGATAACATGGCCGCCGACGCCATCACCGGCCTTGTCGCCGGATTCCTGTACCGCATGCTGGCGGGCGTGAAGGCCGTCAAGGCCTGAGCGGCGCTCCATTCGCCAGTTCGCCCCCGACTTCCCAAGGCGCGTGACGCGCCCCATATTGGCGGCATGGCCCGCCCTCCCAAATCCCCCTCCCGCGCTCCCCGCTCCAAGGCGTCGCGGCCCGACGTGCAGCCGCTCGACGCGCATCTGGCCGCCCTGCTCAACCCCGCCCTGAACGAGCCGCGCGGCGGCTTTGGCGAGGCGCCGCAGGCGGGATTCGATTCGGGCGAGATCGCCAACCTCGACCCGAAACTGGCAAGGGCGTTGGGCCAGCCCGACATCACCCTGCCGACCGACGCGCCCCGCCGCGCCCGGCCGCATCGCGAGGGCATCGTTGGCGCCGCGGCCACGGTCGAATCGCTGAAGGCGCTGCTGGAAGCCGGCGATCCCAACATCCGCGGCGAAAAGCCATGGTCGCCGCATCGCCCGTCCCGACCGGACAAATCCGAAGGCGGCGTGCGCTTCAAGCTGACCTCGGAATACGAGCCCAAGGGCGATCAGCCGCGCGCCATCGAGGAACTCGTGGCCGGCGTCAACGAGCATGAGCGCGATCAGGTGCTGCTTGGCGTTACCGGCTCCGGCAAGACTTTTACCATGGCGCAGGTGATCTCGCGCACCAACCGCCCCGCGCTGATCCTCGCGCCGAACAAGACGCTGGCCGCGCAGCTCTATGGCGAATTCAAGAGCTTCTTTCCCGACAACGCGGTGGAGTATTTCGTCAGCTACTACGACTACTACCAGCCCGAGGCCTACGTTCCGCGCACCGACACCTACATCGAGAAGGAATCCTCGATCAACGAGCAGATCGACCGCATGCGCCACGCCGCGACGCGCGCCCTGCTCGAACGCGACGATGTCGTCATCGTCGCCTCGGTCTCCTGCATCTACGGCATCGGCTCGGTCGAAACCTACACGGCCATGACCTTTTCGGTGAAGGTCGGCGAGCGCATCGACCAGCGCCAGCTCATCGCCGATCTCGTCGCGCTTCAATACAAGCGCAGCGGCGGCGATTTTTCGCGCGGCGTGTTTCGCGTGCGCGGCGACACGGTCGAGCTGTTCCCGGCCCACTATGAGGACCGCGCCTGGCGCATCGGCTTCTTCGGCGACGAGATCGAATCCATCGCCGAATTCGATCCGCTGACGGGCAAGAAGACGCAGGACCTCGAATTCGTGAAGGTCTACGCCAACTCGCATTACGTCACGCCGCGGCCGACGCTGATTCAGGCGGTCGACGGCATCAAGCGCGAATTGAAGCAACGCCTCGGCGAGCTCAACGACACGGGCCGCCTGCTGGAGGCGCAGCGGCTTGAGCAGCGCACCATGTTCGACATCGAGATGATGGAATCGACCGGCTCCTGCGCCGGCATCGAGAACTATTCGCGCTATCTCACCGGCCGCAAGCCGGGCGAGCCGCCGCCGACCCTGTTTGAATACCTGCCCGACAACGCGCTGGTCTTCGCCGATGAATCGCACGTCACCGTGCCGCAGATCGGCGCCATGTACAAAGGCGACTTCCGCCGCAAGGCGACGCTGGCCGAATACGGCTTCCGCCTGCCCTCCTGCCTCGACAACCGCCCGCTGCGTTTCGAGGAATGGGAGGCCATGCGCCCGCAGACCGTGCATGTCTCGGCGACGCCGGGCTCATGGGAGATGGAGCGCACCGGCGGCGTCTTCGTCGAGCAGGTCATCCGCCCGACGGGCCTCATCGATCCGCCCGTGGAAATCCGCCCCGCCCGCGCGCAGGTCGACGATCTTCTCGGCGAGGTGCGCGAAGTCTCGCGCAAGGGCTATCGCACCCTTGTCACCACGCTGACCAAGCGCATGTCGGAGGACCTCACCGAATATCTGCACGAGAACGGCGTGCGCGTGCGCTACATGCACAGCGACATCGACACGATCGAGCGCATCGAAATCCTGCGCGACCTGCGCCTCGGCGCCTTCGACGTGCTGGTCGGCATCAATCTTTTGCGCGAGGGACTGGATATACCGGAGTGCGCGCTGGTCGCCATTCTCGACGCCGACAAGGAAGGGTTTCTGCGCAGCGAGACATCGCTGGTGCAGACCATCGGCCGCGCCGCGCGCAACGTCGATGGCAAGGTCATCCTCTACGCCGATCACATCACCGGATCGATGCAGCGCGCCATGGACGAAACCACGCGCCGGCGCGAAAAACAGTTCGCCTACAACGCCGAGCATCGCATCACGCCCGAATCCATCCGCCGCGGCATTCAGGACATTCTTGGCTCGGTGTACGAGCGCGATCACGTCACCGTCGACACCGGCCTCGCCGACGCGCCACTGGTCGGGCACAATCTCAAGATCACTCTCGAGGACATGGAAAAGCGCATGCGCGAGGCCGCCGCCAATCTCGAATTCGAGGAAGCGGCGCGGCTGCGCGACGAGATCAAGCGCCTGCAAACCGTCGAACTGGCGATCGGCGACGACCCGCTGGCGCGGCAATCCGCGATCGAGGCCGCGGGCGGGAGTTATGCCGGCGAGCGGCCGTTCGGACGGGCGGCTAACATGCCCGCGAACCG
>CAISJZ010000487.1 GCA_903885755.1 uncultured Hyphomicrobiales bacterium
GACAAGTTCGAGGACCATTGCTGGAAGGACATCGTCGACGAGGAAATCCTCGAAATCTACGAGGCCTATCGACGCGAAGTCTTCGTTGGTCCGCGGCCGGCGGTGCTGGCCATCGATCTCTACAAAAAAGCCTATCAGGGCGGTAATCGCCCGGTGCGCGAGGTCAATCGCGAGTTTTCCGGGTCTTGTGGCGAGAACGCCTGGAAAGCGCTGGAGCCGACGCAGAAGCTGTTCGCCGCCGCCCGACGCGCTGGAGTTCCCGTCATCTACACGACCCGGCACGCGGATACGGCGGGCGTTCACTCGACCAATCGCCGTAAGGGCGATGAACCCGAAAATCTCTATGAAATCCAGGGGGAAGTCGCGCCGCTACCGGGTGAGCTTGTCATCTACAAGGAGCGCGCGTCGGGATTTTTCGGCACGCCGCTGATCGCGCATCTCAGAATGCTGGGAGTGGACAGCCTGATCATCTGCGGCGAAAGCACGTCCGGCTGCGTCCGCGCGTCCACCGTCGACGCCTATTCCCATGGCTTTCATAACGTCCTCGTCGAGGAGTGTACGTATGACCGCTCGATGCTCAGCCACAAGGTCAATCTGTTCGACTTGCATCATAAATACGCCGATGTAATGCACATCGCCGACGTTCTGGCGCATCTTGGCGCGTTGCCCGAGGCGGCGCGGAAGGCGGCGGAGTAGGGGCGGTTTTCAACCGCGCCTGTAGGCGCCAAGATCCGTCACGACCGCTTCGGCGAATGACGTGTCGACCACGTCGTCGAGCGAGACCTTGCCTTCGATAAGACCCTCCTTTCTGAAGACATCGAGATCATAGAGCAGGCTTGGCATGTCGAGCCTGCCGTCGGGATCGCAGGCATTGACGCTCATGGCGCGATAGACGGCGGGGTCCTTGATGAGGCTGTATTCGGTGAGGATGGCGATGATCGCCTCGCCCTTCGGCCCGACGAGATGAGCGTTCTCGACGGCGTCGTTGTAGTCGCGCAATCCCCGGAGATAGGCGCGCAGGAATTTTGTCGCGAGTTCTTTTTTCACGGCGAATTGCGCGGAATAGAGCACCACGGAAATCTGATGGTTCGGATGGATTTTGTCATCCGTCATGGCGCGCACCGCCACGCCGCTCAGCTCCATTTCCGTCGCGGTGGGCTCGGCCGGCAGGGCCGCGTCGACCGCCTTGTTGGTCAGCGCCAGCAATTGCTGGGGATAGCCCATGTAGACGCGGTCGATGTCGCCCTCTTTCAAGTCGGTCAGCTCGAATATTTTCGCTACCGTGCCATCGCCCGCCGCGCCCGGCGCGTTGCTGGCGAATTTCAGACCCTTGAGGTCTTTGAGCGTCTTGTAGCGCCCGCTCTCGACGAGATCCTTTCGAACCATGACCGACTGGCTGGGGCGGCCCGGCGGCGTCGAGGTTTTGTCGGCGACGATCCTGACCTTCACGCCGCGCGCGACGGCGTTGTAAAGCGCGGCCGACGGCGCGCCGCCGCCGGCGTCGAGATCGCCGGACGCGAAGGGCGCGATCATGCGCGCGCCGGAATCAAAGGCGATGAAATTGGGCGCGATGCCCTCGTCGCGAAAATAGCCGCGCTTGTCGGCGACGAAGAAGCCGACATCGGCCGCGGCGTTGGTATGGCCGATGTTGACCCGAACAGGGTCCGCCGCGAAGGCGGGATGGGTCATGGCCAACAGGCCGGTGACCGCGGCGCGGCGTGTCAGCAAGGCGTTTCTCCCTTGGTTGTATTGATGGCGCGGCGGGGTCGAGCCCGCCACGCTCCTCATTTCGCTAGACGTCCTCGCGCTTGAAGTCGAGATTTGGGCCGCCCTTCTGGCTGTTCAGATATGATTTGACATCGCCGAGCGGGTCCATCGCCCGGCGCAACCGCTGTCCGACAAGCTGGTCAAGCTGGATGGCCTGCGACAGCGAGAGGTCGCGGCCCATTTGCGCGGTGATCTTGTGATGCTCAAGCGGCGCGAGATGGCGCGAGCCGATTTCGCGGGCGATCTTCGTCGTGTGGGCCTCAAGCTCCGCGGCCGGCACGGCCATGGAGACGATGCCAAGCTGGTCGGCCTCGACGCCCGACAGGTTGCGCCCGACAAGCGCGATGTAGGACAGCTTCTTGATCGGCACTCCGCCGTGCAGAAGCGTCGAGGTGACGAGTTGACCGAAGGAGCCGCGCAGGATTTCCGGCATGCCAAGCTGGGCGTCCTCGGCGGCGAAGACAAGATCATGGCAGTTCATGATGCCGAGCGCGCCGCCGAGGCAGTAGGAATGCACCTGCGCGATCATGATGCGCGGAAAGGCCCGCAGCGCCTCGGCGAGGCGGATGGTCGGCGAGGCGCGGTCCCAGTCGAGCAATGGCCCGTCGCTCATGTTCTTGAGAAAGTTGAGATCGAGCCCGGAGGAAAAGCAAGGCCCGGCGCCGCGCGTGATGACGGCCTTGATCTCCTTGTCCGCCCGGACGATTTCCAGCGAGGCGAAAAACGCGTCGCACATGGCCTCGTTCCAGCAGTTGCGCTTGTCGGGCCGGTTGAGGGTGATGCGCGCGACGCCAGCGTCCTCGAGCTTGTCGAGTATGAGCTCCGGCCATGTTTTCAGATTGATCCAGCGATCCGTAATTCAGTCCTCCCCTATGTGCGGCAAATCTGAAACGAGGATGCGTCCGCCGTCAATGGAGGGACATGGTTGCGCCAATTGCCTCAAGGATCGATCCGCCTTAATGATGGCGCACAGCCCATACTGGAGACCCTTGGCTCATGAGCACGTTCAAGATTGTCGCTATTTCAGGCAGCCTTCGCAAGAAGTCCACCAACACAGCCGCCCTGCACACGGCCCGCGAACTGGCCCCGGCGGGCGTCGAAATCGAGATCGCGGAGATTGGCGATCTGCCGCTCTACAACGAGGATCTGCGCGTCGATGGCTCCTATCCCGCGCCAGTCAAGCGGTTTCTGGACCTGTGCTTGACGGCCGACGCCTTTCTGATCGCTTGCCCGGAATATAATTACGGCCTCACGCCAGCCTTGAAGAACGCGCTCGACTGGGCCTCGCGCCCGCCGATCAAGCCCTTCACCTACAAGGCGGTGGGCATATTCGGCGTTTCCGGCGGCGCGGCGGGTACAGCGCGCGCGCAGGCGCACTTGCGAGGCGTTCTCGTTGGTCTTGACGCTTACGCGGTCAACCAGCCGCAGGTCATGATCGGCGCCGGTCACACCAAGTTCGACGCGGACGGCAAGTTTGTCGACCAGGCTGGCCGCGATTTCATCAAGCAGCATCTGGAAGCGCTGGTGAAGCTGGCCAAGCAACTCAAGGCGTAGTTCGGTTTCGGCGAGCGAAGCCATGCTTCGCTCGCCATTCCGGCGATACAAGAAACGACCCAAGGGAGCCCCGATGTCGCGCCTTCCCCTCACATTCGCCTGCGGGCGCTATGATCGCACCGAAGCGTTGCGCACGGGCGAGGTCAGGCCCGAGGGTATCGATCTCAATTACATCGCCATCGAGGCCTCGCGCGAAATTTTCGATCGTTTCGTCGGCGGTCGCGACTTTGATTGCGCGGAACTGTCGATTTCCGAATATATTCGCATGGTGGACGCGGGCGATGATCGCTTCGTTGCGCTGCCGATCTTTCCCTCGCGCGTCTTTCGTCACGGCTTCATCTTCATCAA
>CAISJZ010000488.1 GCA_903885755.1 uncultured Hyphomicrobiales bacterium
AGGATCAGCAGGCAGGCGATGTGCTCGCGCTCGGCAAAGGAATAGCCCGGCAGGAGAACCAGCGCGAAGATCGCGGCGTTGCCCAGGAACCCGAGTTCCCTTGGCGAGAACAAATTCGTGCCTCGCAGGACGCGTCCGGACAGCCAGATGCTCGCTCCACAGCAAAGGAAGACCAGCGCCGACGCCGCGAATTCGACGCTGACATGGGCAAGTCGCGCGGCCCAGACCGCCGGCGCGTAAAACAGGAACGCGGCGGGCGGATTGCTCTCGATCACATCGACATAGGGCCGCGCGCCATCGAGGACTTTTTCCGCGACCGTGAAGAGCCAGGAATTGTCGCCGTTGTGGTGGCCGAAAGATTGGCCGAGAACCGCGATAGAGACCATGGCGACGCCAACCCAGGGGCTCGACAGGCCCCGCGCGAGGCCCGCGATCGAGCCGCGTCCTTGCTCGACTTTATCCTGTGTCGCGATGAGGCTCATGGGGATCGCGGGGGTTCGTCCGCGACGCTTCGCGGCAAGGCGTCACACTAGTTCGGGCGGTTAACGATCCGTGAGGCATTGGCTTCCCGCCCGTCCTGGGCGATAAGGCCGCGAAGACGCATTCAAGGGGAAGCCCCATGGACCAGGACCTGCTCGACCGCCTCGCTATCAAGCAACTCGTCGACAACTGGGTGGTCTGGCGCGACGCCGGACACTGGGACCGCTTTCGCACGGTCTGGCACGACGACGGCGTCATGCAGGCGACGTGGACGCAGGGCACGGCGGACGAATTCATCGCCATGAGCAAGGACGGCTGGGCCAAGGGGGTCTCGATTCTGCATTTCCTCGGCGGCAATTCGATCGACCTGAAGGGCGACCGCGCCATATCCCAAACCAAGATGACGATCTCCCAGCGGGCCAAGGTGCATGACGTGCTCGTCGATGTCGTCTGCACCGGCCGTTTCTATGATTTCATCGAGCGCCGCGCCGGCAAGTGGGGCTTCGTTCTGCGCCAACCAATTTACGAGAAGGACCGCATGGACCCGGTCGACCCCGCGGCGCGTCTTGAACTCGACCGAAAGCTGCTGGAAAGCTTCCCCGTCGGCTATCGCCATCTTGCCTATCTGCAACATCAGATCGGCTACAAGATCAAGATGAACATGCCCGGCCTGCAAGGTCCGGAAGTCGAGGCGCTCTATGCCCGCGGCGACAGGTGGCTCAACGGAAGCGCGCTCTGATTTCGCTCAAACCGGGTCGAAGCCAAAAATCCGCGCGGGATTGTCGACGAACACGCGCCGGACGGCGGCCTCGTCCGGCAGATAACTCAGGCCAAGATTGAGCAGAAGTTCATCCTTGGCGTCGTGCGCCTGCTCGACATAGCCATCCCTTTGGTGGCGAATCCAGCGCCAGACATGCGGCCAGTCGCTGCCCCAGACGCAGCGGTCCGGCGCGGCCTCGTAGAAGGCGCGACCAAAGGGGATGCAATCATCCCACGGATAACCCGCCGAGTTACGGTCGCCATTCGACAGCATCATCCAGAAATTCTCCTCGCGCAGCAGCGCGAGAATGCGCTTCATGCCGGGACTTGCGAGCCCGCCGGGAAACGGCGCCTGACAGAGGTGATCAAACATGAAGGTTGCCTTCGCCTTGCGCAATTCGGGTTCGATTTCGGCGAGTTCCGCCGGCCCGCAGAACAGCTTGGCGAACCAGCCGAGCTCGCCGATTCGCGCGAGCTGGCGATGGAAGTCGGCGATTTCGGGAACGAGATCGAACCGCGACAGGAAGTTGAACCGCGCGCCGCGCACTCCGGCCTCGTGCATGCGCGCCAGTTCCCTGTCGGAGACGCTGGCGTCGACGATCCCGCATCCCCGCGCCTTGCCATTTGGGAGCGCGTTCAGCGTATCGACCAGCAATGAGTGATCCGTGCCAAATATCGTCGCCTGCGTGATGCACAGGCGATTGAACCCGAGCCGCGCGTGCATTTCAAGAGCGCGCTCGATCGTCCCTTGCCCCGGCGGTGGAACGTACAGCGGCTTGCGATGGCGCGGAGGGTATTTCGCGGCGTCGCCATAGACGTGGATCTGCGTGTCGCAGGCGCCCGCCGGCAATTTCATCATCGCGCCTTCCTCCCGGATGGTTGTCGCCAATCTGTATCGCGCGCGGCGCCAACGGCAAAGGGCCGCCACGTCGCCGCGACGGCCCTGTTTGAGTTGAAGCGCGGAGCGATCAGGCGCTCGGCACGTTGTCCTTCCACCACTGCCAGGAGTCGCCGAGGTAAGACCCCGGCCACGGGATCGACAACAGCCAGTCGAACAGGAACCAGCAAAACAGGCCCATGATGATCGCCATCGGCAAGGTCAGGGACCAACGCTCGCTCGCTTCCACGCGCATGAAGCAGATGATGAAGATCGGCACGGTCGGAAGCAGGCCAATCAACGCCATGGAGATCAGGAAGGCGATCATCCACCCGAAGAAGATCGCGCCGCGCAGCACGATCGTCATCGGCGGTAGATGCGTGACATTGCTGCCGATATCCATGTGGATTTTTTCGGAGATGATTCCCTTGGCGGCGGCCTCGATCGATTTCGCCTTTTGCACCTGGCTTTTGAAGATGTCGTTCAGCAGCGACAGCGAACAGAAGAAAATCGCGCCAAAGCCGACAATCATCGGGATGATCTTGGCGTAAAAGTTCCACGTCACCGCCTCGCTCATCATCGCGAGGAAGAGGCAGAGCATGAAGGCCGGAAAAAGCTGCATCTTGTTGAAGTGCGGACGATGGAAATCCGAGATCATGCCTTTCCAGCCGCCATGCGCCTTGACGTCCTTGAAGAACGGCCCAAGCAACGACAGCAGGGACATGGTGAACATGATGACAACGAGCGGGCGCGTCATCCAGGATATTCCATAACGCTGGATCGAAATGAACATGTAGCGCTCGAGCACGCCGCCGAGAATGAAGCCCAGCACCAGTGGCGGACGCGGCCACTTGAAGTGCTTCATGCCCCAGGCGAACACCCCGAAGAACAGCAGCGAGTAGAGATCGCCCCACTGGCGCTTGCCCTCGAAGGCGCCGATGTAACAGAAGCACAGCACGATCGGCAGGATCAGCGAGTAGCGCAATGTCGCCAGCTTGGCGAACTGGCCGGAGAAGAGGAAGCAAAGGCCCGAGCCAAGGATGTTGGCGATCGCGATCGACCAAACCATCGAATAGGTGATGTTCAGATTCTTGGTGAGCATGTCCGGCCCGGGGACGAGACCATGCATCAGGAATGCGCCCAGAAGGATCGCCATGCCGGCCGACGACGGCACGCCGAACACGACGGTCGGCACGAGTGCGCCGCCCTCGCGCGAGTTGGTGGCGCTTTCCGCCGCGATCACGCCGCGTACGTCGCCTTGACCAAAGGTTTGCGCCGCGCCCTTTTCGGTCTTCAGCGCATGGCCATAGGAAATCCAGTCGATAACCGACGCGGAAATGCCGGGAATCGCCCCCAGCGCCGAACCCATCCACGCGCAGCGCAGAACCAGCCACCAATGGGTAAAACAGTCTCGGCAACCGGCGAGCAGGCCGGCGCGCGTGTCCATCAACTGCTCCTTCTGCACGACGGCGGTACGCGCCACGAGCAGATCGCAGAGTTCGGGCAAGGCAAAAATACCGAGGGTCAGTGGCACCAGCGGCAGGCCCTCCCACAGGTACAGGCTGTCCATCGTCCAGCGCAGCGTTCCCGTCTGCGGATCGGACCCGATCATCGCCAGCATCATGCCAAAACAGGCGCCGGTCAGCCCGCGAAGCGGCGTGTTGCCCGACAAGACCGACACCATCGAGATACCGAACACCGCGAGCGCCAGAAGTTCGGGAGACCCGATGAACAGGATCATCGGCCGCATGATCGGCAGGGTGACGCCCATGAGAACCGCGCCGAACAGGCCGCCCATGAGCGCCGACATATAGGCCGCGCCAAGAGCGCGCCCGCCCTCGCCTCTCTTGGTCATGGGATAACCGTCAAGCGCCGTCGCCGCCGAGGCCGCGTGGCCTGGCGCCCCCAGCACGATGGCCGAGATCGGATCGGCTGTGGTCGTCGTCGAGGCGAGCCCGAGCAGCAGCGCCATCGCGGTCGCAGGATCCATGCTGTAGGTGAAGGGCAGAAGCAACGCCGTGCCCGCCACGCCGCCAATGCCCGGCAGAATGCCCAGGGCTAGACCCATGCAGACGCCGCCGAACAGGACCGCCAGGCGCATCGGGTCAATCATGATGAAGAAAGCCGCGCCCGCCGCGTGCAGAATTTCCATGGACGAATCCCCACCCTCGTTTTCGCGCGCCGCGACAACATTCCCCGTGCCGCGGACACGAACCGAGGCCTTATGCCAGAGTTGTCTCGCATTGGCCAGATGGAAAGCCGCGTAGATCGCAATTCCAAGCGCGACATTTTGAATTCAACAAAACGCCCTAGACTTCGCTCTGCGCTGGGACGCTCGAAACGTCGGCTTGTTCAACTCACGATTGCCTAAATTACGGTCGACTAAACTATTCGCGTCGATGACGCCGCAAATCTATAATATTCGACAAAAGTCGATGCCCACTTGTGGGCGCGTCACAAGCAACCCAAAAATATCCGGAACGCGAAACCTTGCCATCGCGGGCGTCGACGCCCACGAATTCGTGCTTTCGCGCGCTACCGCGCGGGCAACGCCTTGGCGAGCAAGCATCGGGATGCACGAAACGTTTTTCATCGCGGCGAAGCGAACGGCGATCAATCATTCGCGAACTTCGACGCGGCGCCGAACAGCAACGATTTGATCGTGACGGGTACCGTATGCGACGGCAGTCTCAGGCGTCCGATATCGACGAAATCAAAATCGCGCGAGACAACGCCGTCGATGACGAGGACCTCGCTGGCGACCGCCATCTCCTGTTTCAGAATGGCGCCGAGCGTTTGCGCGATGTCGCCGTCGATGATCACGTAGAGGGGCGTCAAAGCCGTGATCATATCGTCGAGGCCCGCCGCGACTCCCCTGGCGAGCGCGCGGATGCGCGTGTAGTCGGGCGCGCCGCGCCAGGGCAGCGACAGGGCGAAGGGCTCGCTTGCCGCGCCTCGATCGAAGGCAAGTCGATGCGCGCGAATGGCGGCGGCGACGTCGTCGCTCGCGATCTCGCCCGACAGATCAATCGGCGGTCGCAACACCGGCAGATTGCGTCGCGGCAGCAGGGCCGCGTGGGAAGAAATGAAAATCGTCTCGCCGCTGAGTTGAACGCTGTATTCGGACGCGCCAAGCACTGTCGCGCGGATGCATTCGCCCGGTGGCAAAAGCGCCGCGCCGAGCGCGCCCGCGTCGATGCGACGCCGCAACGCCTGGCCAAGTTCGCGGCCAAGATCGCCGAAATCGCGCGCCTCGCGGCCATAAACATATTCGCCAACGCCGCCGGCAATCATCACGCCATCAAGACGCCCGGGATCGCCCGGGGGATCGGTCAGAAACAGCGGCGCGACGTCGGCTTTCGCGGGATCGCGGATCGCCGAGACTATGGCCTCCGCCATGCCTTCGGCCACGCGCGCGCGCGCCGCGGGATCAATCACGTCGCCAACACGCCAAACGAAGCCCGCGCGCGAAACATGGGTCACGCCAGCCGCATCAAGCCGCGTGATGCGATTGGCGCGGTCGATGACCAGCAGGCGTCCGCCGATCGCCATCGCCGCCGTGGCAAGTACGCGGCCATCATCGACGAGCGCGAATTTCGTCGTCGCGCCGCCGATATCGATGACAAGAATCCGCAAACCCGCGCTGGCGCGGGACGCCTCGACCGCGCCCGAACCGTGGGCGGAGAGCATCGCCTCCATGTGGTGCCCGGCCGCGGCGCAGACGAGTTCGCCGATGTCCTCCGACACGACGTGCGCGATCGACGCGGCGTTGACGCGGGTCGCCGCCTCGCCAGTGAGGATCGCGACGCCCGTCTCGATGTCGTCGGGGGTGAGTTTGGCCTCGGAGAACGCGTGGTCGATGATCGCGCGCAGGCGCGTCTCGTCAATCGTCTCGCCCATGAAAGGCGTAGGCGCGACAGGCGAGAGATAGACGGTCCTGCGATCGCGCACCCGCCCGCGCAAGGCGCGATGCTCGCCCGGCCCGCGCATGGTCAGGCGCGAAAAGGCGACCTGCGTGCTGGACGAGCCGATGTCGAGGCCCATGCTGACGAATTCGACGCTTTCGAGCGCCCGCGAATTCGCATCGAGATAAAAGTCGGAATCATGGTCGTGATCGAATTCGCCCTCGCCGTGCTCGTGGGCGGCCAGGGCGCCCATGGCATGGTCGGCGAGGAAGTGGGGAGATTTGGGCATTCCCGCTCCCGCGCGAACGCGACCTGTCCTACTTCCCCTTCTTCGTCCCGCGCAGATACTCGCGAACGAGATCGGCGTTCAGCACGACATAGGGGTCGTATTCCGGCGCGTCCTCAAGCTGATCGAGGGTGTTGAGGCCCATCTGCTTGAAGATGCGCGCGGTCGACGAAATGATCCGCACCGGCTGGCCTGGATCGGCGTTGAAGTGCTGATGGATCGTGTTCGGCGGAATGTAGATGTAGTCGCCCGCTTCCCACTCGAAGCGCTTCGTCTCCTTCTGCGGCGTCCACTCGAACACGTCGGTGATCTCGACATCGCAGTCCTGATGGATGTCGTAGCCCTTGCCTTCAAGGATATACACGCATTCCTCGGCGAGATGCCTGTGCTTGCCCGAGCGCGAGCCCGGCGGAATGATCTGCATGTAGGCGTCGACGGTCTCGATGCGCGTGTTCATCGATTCGTTCATCAGATGCTTCAGCAGGCCCTGTCGCGACATTTCCCATGGCATGTCGGCGGGCTTGACCACCTTCTTGCGGCGCGCGTTGCGCGAGGGTGCGTCGCGCGCGTCATCGAGCAGGCGCTGATAGAGGCGCTCGTTGCTCCGACCTTCAAGCCAGTTGTTGGCTTCGCTCCAGGCCATCTCAGTAGCCTCCCTTGGGATGGTTGAAGTCGATTTCTTCCTCGCGGGCCTCGAAACCCTCGCATTCCGGCGTCACGTCAACCGGTCGATCCTTGACGGTTTTCTGGAACAGCATGTTGAGGAACAGGTACATCGGCTTGGTCTTGATGACGAGCGCGCGCGCCGGCTTGTCCTTGCTGGCGTTGAAGTGCTGATGGACGCAATTGTTGTGCACGATGGCGATGTCGCCGGCTTCCCAGTCGTAGCGAATACCGTCGTGAATCTCGTAGCCCTTGCCGTCGAGAATGTAGAAGGCCGCCTCGTTCACGTGACCATGCTTTTGCGAGGAGGCGCCGGGCGCGTATTCCTCGAGGTGCATGTGGAAGGTCTGGGTAATGCCGTCTTTCGGCTCGACATAGTGGCGGCTGAAGGCCTGAGGACCGTCGACAAAGCCAATCTCCTTGGCCTTGCGCACGCGAGGCACCGAGCGCAACCGGTCGAGCTCCTGCTTGACGTTATACTCACCCTGGAAGCCGCGCACGAAGACGCGATCCTTCTTGGAATGGTAAAGGCTCGCGACTTTTTCCTCGCGGGTCTGCTTTTCCGAATTGTGGCCGATGCTGGTGGCCGCGCCCCCGCGCGAGACCCTCGAGTCGCCATCCATGTTTCGCTCCTGGTGAATATTGGTCGCGCCGGGCGACCGCCCATGCGCGAAGTTGCCGTGCTTTTCGACCCCGCGTCGGGGCCTGTCAAGATCGGGCGCTATTCCGCCGCCGCCGCCATGCCCACGGGATCGCGCAGGCCGAGGATGCGCCGGGCGTTGTCGTACATGATCTTCTGGCGATCGGCTGGCGACAGACCAATTTCCTCCAGCAGGACGAGGCAGGTCGCCGGATCCCAACAGGGATAGTCGGTGCCGTACATGACATGATCGACGCCGTAATATTCGATGGCGAATTTCATGCCCGCGCTGTGCGGCGACACCGTGTCGGTGAACATCCGCTTCATGTATTCGCTGACCGGGCGCGGCAATTGCGCGGCCTTGGAGTTCTTGTCCATGCGGCCGGACTGGTAGGGCAGCGCCCCGCCAGTGTGCGACATCACGACCTTGAGGGTCGGGTGGCGCTCCATCAGACCCGACATGATCAGCCGTGTCGCCGCGACGCTGACCTCGATCACCCGGCCAAGGCTGAGGAACAGCGCGCCGTTGTAGCCATCCAGCATGGAGTTGAAGACCGCGTCGGTCGGATGCAGGAACATCGGCAGGCCGAGCTCGGCCACGCGTGCGTAATAGGGCTCCAGCCGCTCGGCGTCGATCCGCGCGTCGGCGCCGATGCTACCGGGCAGGTTGACGCCCATCAGGCCAAGGCGGCCAACGGCGTCCTCCAGAACCTCCAGGGCGATTTTCGTGTCCTGCATGGGAATTGCGGCGCTGCCCCAGAACCGGCCCGGGTATTTGCGCTGGGCGCCCGACATTTCATCGTTCCAGGCGGTGGCGAAGTCGCGCCCCTCCTCCGGTGGAAGGGCGGAGAAAAACACAGAAAACGGCCCGATGGACGACACCACGTCGATCTTGTGGCCAAGCCCGTCCATGTGGGCGAACTGGTCATCGAGATCGTACCATTCCTTCCAGGAATTGAGCACGTAGTCGCCGCCGAGACCCAGCAGGCACTCGTATCCGCCCTTCTGGTTAACCGACGCGCGCGGAAGCTCCGCCCGCTGGCACAGCTTGTCGAAGACCGATCGGGGCCACCAGTGAAAATGGGAATCGATGATATGCACGCGCGATCCTCCCACGAGGCGACTGAGCTGTTCGGCTATTCGTAGCACGAAATCCGGCGCTTGACAGCGGGAGCGCCCGGGGACGCCCATGGGGCGGCCATGGTCCCGCTTTCCCCGACGTTATGTGAAAATTTACACAATCCGTTTAGCCATGAACCCTTAATTTAAATTCGTTGCCAAACTGCAAGAAGCCAGAGAGAAAAGTCGACGTGAGAAGCTTCAGCAACGCGATCGCCGGCCGGTTTGTCCTTTCGACCCTCGTCCCGGCCTGCCTGGCGATGACCCTTCTGGGCCTGTCAGTCGCCCTGGTCTGGCAGCCGCCGGGCGACCCCGCGCGCATCGCCCTTCTCGTTGGCTTGGCGTCAGTGTCCATCGCTGTTTTCGGTCGCGCTTGCGGATCGCTTCGTCGACGTGCCTCGCGGGACGCCACGGCCCGCGAAGGCGGAAAACGCGAGGAACTTCTGGCGACCCTGAACGGAGCCCTGAACTCCATGCCCCACGGCGTGGCGCTCTACGACCAGGACCAAAGGATCGTTCTGGCCAATCGCGGCTATGCGGAGATGTACGGGCTGACAACCAGCGATGTCGCGCCTGGCGCGACGATGAAGGAAATTCTGGAGAAGCGCGCGCAAAACGGCACCTATCTCGGCGAGGATCCCGAGCGCTACATTTCCGAACGGCTGACCGCCATGGAGCACCCAACGGTTGAACAGACCGTCGAGCGGTTCTCCGATGGGCGGATCATTCGCAAATCCCGCAATCCCATGCCCGACGGCGGCTGGTTGAGCGTCCACGAGGACATCACCGAGCGCCAGTCCACCGAGGACCAGATCGCCTACCTCGCCCACAACGACGTCCTGACCGGCCTTTTCAACCGAACGGTTTTGCAGGAGCGCATCGAAACCGCCCTTGCGCATTCGCGTCGCTCCGGCAGGGAATTCGCGATCTTTCTGATCGATCTCGACAATTTCAAGCTGGTCAACGACCAGTTTGGCCACCTCGTCGGAGACCGGCTGCTGCAGGCGGTCGCCAGCCGGTTGCTGGCCTCCGTCCGCGAGGTCGACACGGTCGCGCGCATTGGCGGCGACGAATTCGCGATTCTCCTGGATTGCGAGGAAGGCGCGCGCGACAGCGCCGATGGGCTGGCGCGCCGCCTCATGGAATCCATGCAGGACGAGATCGAACTGGATGGACTCACCATTCAGGCCCACGCCAGCATCGGCGTCGCATTGGCGCCGTCGGACGGAACCGATAGCGCGACCCTTCAGCGCAACGCCGATCTCGCGCTGTATCAGGCCAAGGAGGCGGGACGCGACTGCGTGCGCTTCTTCAACCCTGAAATGGACACCGCGCTGCGGCTTGAGCGCGCGCTTGAATTCGATATGCGCCAGGCCCTGATGACCGACGAATTCGAGCTGTTCTATCAGGCCGTGGTGAACGTCAAGACATTGCGCACATCGAGCATGGAGGCGCTGGTGCGCTGGCGCCATCCGCGCCTCGGCATGGTTCCGCCGGACCGCTTCATCAAGATCGCCGAGAAGACCGGACTCATCAATCTGCTGGGCGAGTGGGTGCTGAACACGGCGTGCGAGGAGGCCGCGAAATGGCCCTCGCACATCAGCGTCGCGGTCAATCTGTCGCCGGCGCAGTTCAAGAGCGGAAATATCGTCGAAATCGTCCGCGCCGCGCTTGAAATGTCGGGACTGCCCGCCAACCGCCTGACGCTGGAGATCACCGAGTCGACGCTGCTGGAGCGCACCGACGAGAATCTCGCCATTCTGGAACGGTTGCGGGCGCTGGGCTCGCGCATCGCGCTCGATGATTTCGGCACCGGCTATTCGTCCCTTAGTGTCTGTCCGGAGAGATCATGCTGGATTGCATAGCTTTCTGAGCATAAGCCTTATTGACGCGAGGCGCAGGAACGCGAGCGCTCTTCGGTTGAGATTTTCCCAGTCCTTGGCTAGGCGCCTGCACCTCCCGAGCCA
>CAISJZ010000489.1 GCA_903885755.1 uncultured Hyphomicrobiales bacterium
CGCGAGCGCGTCCCGCAGGGTCAGGTCGAGACCCTTGAGGTCATCCGATTGCGCCGCGGCCTTGGGGAAGAATTCAACCGTCGTCCGCGCCAGTTCAATCGAGAGCGTGGTATCGGCGGCGTAGTACTCCAGCGCCTTGGGATTGGCGTAGGCCCAGTCGATGGAACGCCGCAGCGCGCGCGCGAAACGCGTCAGCGCCTCGCGTTTGGTTTTCAGCACGTCTTCGCGCGTCACGTTGACGCGAACGGTCTGGTTCGCGAGTTCCGGGATGTCGCTGCCTCTGGCGACGATATTGATCTTCCTGTCGATGATGTCCTGAAGACCGAATGGCGGAACCGACCAGCCGACGTCGATCTGTTTCGTCATGACCTGCGTATAGGTGCCCGGCGCGCCGCCGGTCGCCGTGGGCTTCGCCTGCACGCCAGCGATCTTGAGCAACGCGAGTAGCATCAGATTTGTCGACGATCCATTGGAGGAAAACGCAACCGACTTTCCGCCCGCGTCCTTCAGACTCTTGATGCCGCTATCGGCGAGCGCATACCAGAAGGCGTCGCTGCCGCCAGTGAACTCGGACGAAATCACGCGAATGGGCGCGCCCTTCACATAACGGCCGATCACCCCGAGAATCCCATTCGACATGCCGACATCGACGCTGCCGGACATGACGGCGTCGAGCGTCGATGCGCCGCCCTCGGTATAGAAGGGTTCGATTTCGAGATTTTCGGCCTTGAAGAATCCTTCCTTCAATCCAAAGTCGATATAGGAGGAGTTCCAGAAGCCCCGCTGCGAAATGGCGACCTTGAGCGGTTCCGCGTGGACGATCGCCGGAGCGGCGAGCCCAACCAGGGCCAGAAGTCCCGCAATGATGGCGCGCTTGGACATGATCGACCTCCCGATGTTCGCGCGAATAGTTCCACGCGGGCGCCGGTTTGGCAATTCTCCGCGCCGCCAGCCGTCGAACGCGTCGACCGACGAACCATCATGCCTTGACGCGCGCCGCGATGAATGTAGCCTGAGCGAATGAGAAAGCGGCGCGAAGACCGCCGCCTTCGCCAAGGGGAGGCCGCGATGATCGCAATCACCGTGAATGGCGTCAGGCGCGATCTCGATATAGATCCGCAAACGCCCCTGGTCTGGGCGCTTCGTGAGACCCTGGGACTTTGGGGCACGAAGTTCGGATGCGGCGTGGCGCAATGCGGCGCCTGCACGGTGCATGTCGATGGCGAGCCGACGCGCTCCTGCATCACCACGATCGAGCAGGTCGCGGGCCGCGCCGTCACCACCATCGAGGGCCTGTCGCCGGACGGATCGCACCCGCTGCAAAAGGCGTGGATCGCCGAACAGGCGCCGCAATGCGGCTATTGCCAGTCCGGACAGATCATGAGCGCGGCCGCGTTGCTCGCTGACAGGAAACACCCGACGCGCGCCGAAATCGTCGAACACATGAACGGCAATATCTGTCGATGCGGAACCTATTTGCGCATCATCGCGGCCATCGAACGCGCCGCGGCGGAGGGCTAGGCCATGAGCATCGCTATCACTCCCGATCCCGATCGGCGCGGATTTCTCAAGGGCGCGTCCGGACTGGCCCTGTGCTTCGCGCTTCCCGCCGTTGGCGTGGCGGGCGAGGCGCCATTCGAACCCAACGTCTGGCTGACCATCGCGCCGGACGGCATTGTCACGATCCTTTCGCCCGCCGCCGAGATGGGACAAGGAACGCTCACCGCCCTGCCGGTGATCATCGCGGAAGAACTCGACGCCGACTGGTCGAAGGTCAGGATCGCGCCCGCGCCGCTCGACGCGAAAAAATACGGCAACCCCTATTATGGCGGCGCGCTCGCCTATTCCTCCAGCATGACCGTCAGCGCCTATTTCACGCCGCTGCGGCTCGTCGGCGCCCGGGCGCGGCGCGTGCTGATGGAAGCCGCCGCCAGTCGCTGGGGCGTTCCGCTCGGCGCATTGAGGACCGAGCCCGGCGTCGTGGTTCATGCGGCCTCCAATCGCCGTCTGACATACGGAGAGATCGCGGCCTTCGCGAAGCCGCCAGAGGCGCAGCCCGACGTCACTGAGGCCGATCTCAAGCCAACCTCCGCGTTTCGCCTGATCGGCAAGTCCGTCGCGCGCGTCGATATACCGGCGAAGACGCGCGGAGAAGCGCGCTACGCGATCGACGCGAGCGTCCCGAACATGGCATACGCCGCCGTGTTGCAATGTCCCTGGGATGGCGGCGCGCCGGACAAGGTGGACGACGCAAAAGCCAGAAACATGGCCGGCGTGATCGATGTCGTGCGGCTTCCCAACGGCGTCGGCGTCATCGCCGACTCGATTGAACGGGCGCACGCTGCCCGAAACGCGCTTGTCGCGTCATGGACCGCGGCGCCGGCGTCGGACTACGACAGCGAGCGGGCGCTGGATGAATTCATGGTCGTCGCGCGCGACAAGAGCCAGCGCGGCGTTGATTTCGCGTCGCAAGGGGATGTTGAGGCCGGACTGGCGGGCGCGGCGAAAATCATGCGCTCGGAATTCCGCACCCGTCATGTCTATCACGCGCAGATGGAGCCGCTGAACGCGACGGCGTCCGTGGCGCCGGATGGCAAATCGGCCGAAGTCTGGTGCGGCACGCAGTCGCCATCGGGCGTCTTGAACGGCGTGGCGCAACTGCTGGGCGTGACACCCGACAAGGTCGCCTTGCATCAACACTATCTCGGCGGCGCCTACGGGCGGCGCTCGCAGATCGAGGTGGTGCTCGACGCCGCGCGGCTTTCGCTGGCGGCGCGGCGCCCGGTCAAGCTCGTCTGGAGCCGAGAGGATGACATGAAAGGCGGCAAGTTCCGTCCGGCGACCGCGCATTTTCTTGAAGCCGGCCTCGACACGGCGGGCAAGATCGTCAGTTGGCATCACAGGGTGATCGCCGAATCCGTGACCGGCTATACGTCCCCGCCCTCGCGTCTCGAGCAGCTCGGCGGCAAGGATCACATCCTGATGAAGGGCTCGCCCGTCATCCCCTACGACATTCCAAACAAGCGCGCGGAATATGTTCGTCAGAAGCGCGGCATTCGCCTGTCGCCATGGCGCGGCGTCGGCGTTGGCCACAACCTGCCGGCGATCGAGGGGTTCGTCGACGAGATCGCCCGCGCGCGGAGCATCAACCCGCTCGATCTTCGTCTGGAATTGACGGCGAACAACCCGCGCGCGAACGCCCTGCTGCGCGCGGTCGCCGATATGTCGGACTGGCGGCGCAAGCGCGAGACAACCGCGCTTGGGGTCGCCATGGAGGAAAAGGACGAGACTCTGGCGGCCGGCGTCGCGGAAATCACGCTCGATCGCGCCACGGGCGTGATCAGGGTCGTGCATTTCTGGATGGCGATCGATTGCGGAATCGCCGTCCAGCCGCGCAACATCGAGACGCAGATGGAGGGCGGCGTCATCTATGGTCTCGGGCAGGCCCTGCGCGAGGAGATCACCCACGAAAACGGCCGCGTGAAACAATCTAATTTCCACGACTATCGCGTCATCCGGATGGAGGATTGCCCGACGGTCGAGGTCCGCCTGATATCCACCGACAACAAGCCCACGGGCGTCGGCGAGGATGGCGTGCCGCTGACCGGCGCCACCATCGGCAACGCGTTTTACGCTCTCACCGGCGTGCGTCTGCGCGA
>CAISJZ010000490.1 GCA_903885755.1 uncultured Hyphomicrobiales bacterium
CAGCCCTCGGGCAGCGCGATGGCCGACAAATGGACCGACTCGTTGATGTTCAGGCGGGCGAGATCGATCGTCACCGATTCAGGAATTGCGTCCGCGGGAACGCGCATCTCGATCGTGTGATGCACGACGTTGAGCGTGCCACCGACCTTGATGCCGGGGCAGATTTCCTGGTTGATGAAGTGCACGGGGATTTCGACGCGCAGGGTCGAGCCGGCCTTCAGGCGCAGGAAGTCAACGTGCCTCGGCTTGTCGAGCACGACGTCGAGCTTGTAGTCGCGCGGAATGGCGCGCTCCTTCTTGCCGCCGACCTCGATTTCGAAGATCGTCGTCAGGAAGTGCCCGGCGTAGATGAGGGTGTTGAGGGTCTTGTAATCGACGCTGATCGCCTGAGGGGCTTCGCCGCCTCCGTAGATCACGCCGGGTACGCGGTTGTCACGGCGTACGCTGCGGGCGGCCCCCTTGCCTGTCCCGTCGCGAACCGTGGCCGCGAGCTGCTTGATAGCTGCCGCCATTGCGGTGTCCTTTCATGAAAATGCGCGCCCTCGCCTCCAGGAGTGTCGGTTTGTGGCGCGCGGCGCGCTTATAGGGCAAGAGCGCCGGCCCGACAAGGCGGGGCTTTGGCTCCGTTTTTGGCGCTGGCGCCGCTCGTATCCCCTCCGGCGTCGCCTTTCCGGCGCCTGCAAGGAGGGGAGGGGTCGGCCCCGATATTCGCGATTGCGCGCGCCGTCGAAGCCACCTTGCCAGCGCGGCGCCAATCCCACAGTGTGGCCGCGCGTTCGGGGGAACGCGCGAAAAGGGAAGCTCAAGTTCATGGTATTGTTCAGATTGATCGCGCTCGCGGTCTGCGTCGGCATATCCGCCCTGGCCCAGGCGAGCGCCCAAACGTTCCCAGATCATCCCATCCGCATCATCGTGCCGCAGCCGCCCGGCGGCGGGTTCGACACGGTCGCCCGCGTCATCGCCGATCCGTTGTCCGCCATTCTGGGCCAGCCCGTCATCGTCGAGAACAAGGCCGGCGCCGGAACGCTGGTCGGCACCGACTACGCCGCCAAGGCCGCGCCCGACGGCTATACGTTGCTGCTGGGCGGCACATCGAACATGGCGCTCAACCTCGGCCTCTACCCCAAATTGAGTTACGATCCCGTCAAGGATTTCGCGCCTGTCGGTCTCGTCGTGAGCTGGCCCTTCATGCTGCTGACGCGCAAGGACCTGCCCTACAAGACGGTCAAGGACGTCGTGGACGCGGCGCGCGCCAGGCCCGACTCCATCACCTTTGCCTCGGCCGGCATCGGCTCGGGGCAGCATGTGGCGACGGCTGTTTTCGCCTATCTCGCGGGAATCAAGCTGACGCACGTGCCCTATAGCGGCGCGCAGGCGGCCTATGGCGATCTACTCGGAGGCCGCGTTGATCTGTTCTCCGACAACGCCCAGACAGCCATGCCGCAGGTCAAGGGCGACACCGTGCGGCCCATCGCGGTCACCACGGCGACCCGCTATTCCGTCATGCCCGACCTGCCGACGATCAAGGAAAGCGGCCTTGCCGACGAGGACATGGAAACCTGGTTTGGCCTGTTCGCGCCGGCCAATACGCCGGCGCCGATCCTGGAAAAGCTCGCAGCAGCGGTTGAGAAGGCGCGCGCCAATCCCGCGACAATCGAAATTTTCAGAAACACCGGTGGAACGCTCAACAAGAATTCCATCGCCGAGGCGCGGGATTTTAGTCGTAACGAGGCCGCGCGTTGGTCAAAACTGTTGCGCGAGGCCAACATCCACGCCGAATGATCATCCCTCGATCAGTCCTCGAAAATCGCCACCGCCCGCGTCCAGCCGGCCGACGCCGCCTCGATCTTCACGGGAAAGCACGAAATCATAAAGCCGGAGGGCGGCAGCGCTTCCAGATTGTGCAGCTTCTCGATGTGGCAATAGCCGATCTCGCGGCCCGCCCTGTGGCCCTCCCAGATGATCGAGGCGTCATGGCTTTTCGCGTATTTTTTCGCGGTGTAAACGAATGGCGCGTCCCATGACCATGCGTCCGTGCCGGTCACGCGCACGCCGCGCGAGGTCAGGTAAAGCGTCGCCTCGCGCCCGATGCCGCAGCCTCTGGCGACATAATCCGGTTCGCCGTAGCGCGCGCCCGCGCTGGTGTTGACCACCACGATATCGAGTGGGCGCAACGCGTGACCGATGCGCTTCAGTTCCGCCTCGACATCGGCCGCCGTCGCGACATAACCATCGGCGAAATGGCGAAAATCAAGTTTGACGCCCGGCTGGAAACACCAGTCGAGCGGAACTTCGTCGATGGTGATGGCGCGCTTTCCGCCATCCATCGTCGAGGCGTAGTGATAGGGGGCGTCGAGATGCGTGCCATTGTGGGTCGTGATTTCGACGCGTTCGATCGCCCATCCCTCGCCGGCCGGTAAATCGGCGGGCGCGAGACCGGGAAAATATGTGCAGACCGCGGCCGCGGTCTGGCGATGATCAAGATATTCGATGCGCGGCTCCATGCCCGGCGGATCGGACGCGATGCCCGCGCGCAGGGTGGATGAGATATCGACGATGCGCCGCGTCATGACGTTCTCCCTTCAATTCCGTCGGGACATTGGCTAAGTATTTACCGCCACGCCTGATCCGCGCGGCCAATATGCCGTTGCATTCGGGAGGAAGCCAAGATGCGCCTGGTTCAGATCGTGCTCGCGACGCTGGCCGCCCTCGCCGCCACGGCGCCCGCCGCCGCGCAGACCTGGCCGGCGCGCCCCGTCACCATGATCGTGCCTCTGCCGCCCGGCGGCGCGGTGGACATTCTCGCCCGCGTCCTTGCCGAACCCATGCAAAAAATCCTCGGCCAACCCGTGCTGGTCGACAATGTCGCCGGCGCCGGCTCCAGCATCGGCGTTGATCGAGCCGCCCGCGCCGCGCCCGACGGCTACACGCTGGGATTTGGCACATGGGCCAACTATGTCGTCGCGGGCGCGGTCTATCCCGTGCGCTACGACGTTCTGCGCGACTTCGAGCCGATCGCGCTGATCGCCGACGCGCCCTACTGGATCGTCGCGCGTAATACACTGGCGGCGAAAAACATGGCCGAATTGCTCGACTGGCTGAGAGCCAATCCCGACAAGGCGACGGCCGGCACGGTTGGCGCCGGCAGCGGCTCGCATATCTGCGGCGTCTATCTGCAAACCAACGGCAAGGTCGCCTTCCAGATGGCGCCCTACCGCGGCGGCGCGCCAGCCCTGCAGGACCTCATGGCCGGCCAGATCGATTTCATGTGCGATCTCGGCGCCAATACCCTGCCGATGGTGCGCGGCGGTCAGATCAAGGCCTATGCGGTCATGGCGAAAAGCCGCTGGTCGGCCGCGCCCGACACGCCCACCATCGAGGAAATGGGCCTGCCCGGCCTCTATCTCTCGGCATGGTCCGGGCTCTGGGCGCCCAGGGGCGCGCCGAAGGTCGTTGTCGCGAAACTCAACGACGCCGTGCGGCAGGCCCTGCTCGACCCAGCCACGCGCAAACGGTTCGGCGAACTCGGCCAGGAAATTCCGGCGCCCGAGCGTCAGACGCCGGAGGCTCTGCGTGCTTTCCACAAGGCCGAGGTCGAGAAATGGTTTCCCATCATCAAGGCCGCGAATATCAAGGTGGAATAGGCCTCTGGCTTCAGGAGAATTCGATGCGCCGTGCCTTTTTCGCGATTTTCCCGCTGCTATTGGCGCCGATCACCGCCCTCGCCGATCCGCTCTGGCAAACACTGCCGCCAACGCCCGCCCCCGTCGCGGAGGCGCGCGCCGGCCACGCGGCGGTGAATGGAATCAGTCTCCATTACGCGACCATCGGCAAAGGCTCGCCGGTGGTGCTGCTGCACGGCGGGCTTTCCAATTCCGATTATTGGAGCGCGCAGGTCAGAGCCCTCGCGCCGAGCCACCAGGTCGTCATTGTTGACAGCCGCGGCCATGGACGCAGCACGCGCGACGCGCGCCCCTACGGCTATGATCTCATGGCGGACGATGTCGTGGCGCTGCTGACGACACTGAAAATCCGGAAGGCCGATATTGTCGGCTGGAGCGATGGCGCCATCATCGGGCTTGATCTGGCCATGCGCTATCCCGATCGCGTCGGCAAGGTGCTGGCTTTCGCCGCCAACACCGTCACGTCGGGCGTTCAGGGAGGCGTCGAGAAAAATCCCACATTCGCCCGCTTCATCGAGCGCGCTGGCAAGGAATACGCGCGGCTGTCCACGACGCCCCTGGAATACGACGCTTTCGTCGCCCAGATCAGCCACATGTGGGAAACCCAGCCGAACTGGACGGACGCGCAACTTCAGACCATCAAGGCGCCGGTGCTGGTGGTGGATGGCGACCACGACGAGGCAATCAAGCGCGAGCACACCGAATATATCGCCGCGACCATTCCGGGCGCCGGCTTGCTGATCCTGCCCAACGTCAGCCATTTCGCGTTCCTGCAAGACCCCGCGCTCTTCAACGCGGCGATGCTGCATTTTCTGAACGGCAAATAGTGGCGTTCGCGCCTCGTCATGCGACGCTACTAAACGCGCGCCGCGGTGTTCGACGCGATCATGGCCAGGGAACGCTGTGGCGTCGCCGGCCGATCAATCAGTGATTGTTGCCGCGGCGGCGGCATGCGCGCGGCGCGGCCGGCGTCGAAACGGTGCGGCCGCAGCCACGCCTGCGAGGCCAGCATGATGGCGACGCCGAACAGCATCAACGTAAATTGCCATATCGTGAGCGAACCACGCATGGCCGAAGACTGATTTGCAAATGCGGCGGGATTGCGGTGGCGGGGCAATGTCGCCTGAGTAATTCCCGATTCTGGCGCGACGACGGCGACTGATTATGAGGGACGGCGTTAGTCGAGGCCGCACGGCCCAACAAGGATGGAAAAAATGCTGAAACTTTCCCTTACCGCGGCGTCGATCGCTTTCCTGTTCGCGATCGCCCCGACACAGGCGCAGACCAAGGCAAAGATGGTCTGCAACGAGGCTGAAATCACGAAGCTCGAAATCCGGATCGCCGCGATGCCAGACGCCACGAAGAAGGAAGTCGCCATGAAGAAGGCGGCCAAGGCGCGCGAGATGATGGCGAAGAAGGACGAGACCGGTTGCACCGCGGCGATGGAAGATACCTTCGCCGACTAAATCCGGACACGAGGTTAGCCAGGGTAAATCGCCCTGGCTAACCTCGCGATGGGTTCGACGAGCGAAGGCCGCAACCGGAACCTAGGTAATTTCCGGGGGTTCCCCGTTTTACCGCCCCAACCTAGATTTTATCCCTAAACACGAGACCGTCGCCGCATCTGTTCGCGCCAGCACGGATCAGGGGTGCGCCGATGGACATGAGCCTCTTCGTCAACGACAGGAATATCGCGAGATATCGATTGCTGGCTTCCGCGGCGACGAAAGAGACGGAACGCCGCTCATTGTTTGACTTGCTGGGACGGCAATTCACGATCGCCGGCAATATCGGGAAGTTGCGATTGCTTGAATCCGGGGCCGACTCAATCGAGGCGCGCGCGACGATCCGCGGCCTTCTGGCGGCGGAAGAAACGAAATACGTCGAATTCGAGTTGATGGAATGCAACCATCCCTTGCCGGAACACGAACAGCTCCGCCGCGCCGCGCGATCCTGACGCCAGAAAATCCGGAGTTCGGAATATGGCCGTAAACCTCGATATCGCCGCCTGCCAGCTCGTCGCGATCAGGCGTTACAGGGATCATGTCGAAGGCTATCACGCGCGCGACGAGTTATATCTGGATTCGCGCGGTCGGTATTTGTTACGCCACACGTCTAGGGGCGCGAACGATCTTGATCACGTCAGGCCGTTGAGCCGGGCCGCGGCTGAATGCTGGCTCCAGACGCTTCCAGAGCAGATCGTCTGGCTCGTGGGCGACCGGGTGGCGGATGTCATTCCGTTCCCGTCGCAACTGGACGCGCGACGCGTGACGACTTCGCGCAAGCGCTGATGCCCAAGCGCTGATTCCATTGACGTCCAAGCGCGCGCCTGCCCAAGCGAATGCGTATTTTCCGAGTCTGTTCTGGCGAGCCGTTGACGAGCTAACGTCCAGTATCAGGTTTGGAACCCGAGCTTCCGAACCGCAAGCAATGTCGGAGGACTCCATGAACATGAACAAGCGGCTTATCGCGGTTTCCCTTCTCGCTTTCGGATTTGCTGGCGCGACAGCCTTCGCCCAGAAGCGGCCATCGGTCGTGGAGGCGGCATTCATGGCCGAGACCGCGCCGCTTCCGCCTCACCGCGAAATTGGCGCGCCTGACAAGGGCATCGTGATGGTCGACCGCAGGGGCGACAGCGACGATCATGACCGCCGCGGCGAACGGCAACGCCACTATCATCATCGTCACCACCATGACCGCGGCGGAATGAATCACGATCGCGATATGTAACGATTTGCGGGACCGCTCTGGCGGGACTAGCGTCGCCTCGTGCAAGCGTTCAAGGAGATTCATCATGGCCCATCACATGCCTCCGCCAGTTCCCCCGGCCAGCCGGTCGCCGAAAGGCCCGGCCGACAGCAAGTCCAGGGTCGCGACGGATACGACACACAAGCATGACCCGGAGCCGCATATTGCCGAGCAGGGCGACACCGCCAACGTCAAGCAGAACACCACCAGCAAGGGCGGCGTTCACGGCAACCGGATGAAATGATCGCGGTGATCCCAGGCCTGAATTCGCCCCGGCGCGCCCTCCGCGCCGGGGTTTTTGTTTGGCGGGCCATTGACGCGGTCGCGATGGCGCCAACACGCGATCGCGCAAGACTTGCCAAACGCCGCCTGTCTGGTCAATTTTCCAGGCGCCAAGCGAATGGGGAGGCTTCCATCATGGTCAATCGCGGATGCAAACTGGCGGCGGGTCTGGTCCTCGGCCTTGTCATGGCGATTCCGGCCCGCGCGTACGGGTCCGTCTCCTCGCTGCGGATGGGCATGGGCGCGCGGCCGGGCGAAATGGGCAAGTTCGACGCCGTCATCCAGCGGTTCAACGCCTCCGGCGAGCGCTTCCGCATCGACGGCCATTGCCAGTCCGCCTGCACGATGTTCCTGTCGATCCGCAATGTCTGCGTGTCGCCCGGCGCCACGCTGCTGTTTCATTCAGGCGGCGACCGCCGCGCGGGCCGGATCAGCGCCTCGGCGACCCAGCACATGCTCGACGCCTATAATTCAAGCCTCCAGGCCTATGTCAGCGCGAACCATTTCATGGATACGTTCACCTTCCACGCGATCCCGGGACGGGACATCATCGCGCGCTTCGGCTACCCCGCTTGTAGGTGATGGGGGGCTGTTGGAAGGCGCGGTTTTTGAGAATCTATGCGACGTCAAAAAGCAGGCAACCCCGGACGGGGGCTCCTTGTTGCTGAAGTGCCGAGGGCGTGCATGGCCGCGATGTCGACTTCCGCAGCAATTCGAGCTCGAGTTTTGCAAAGACTAGATGCGAGATCGTAGGCTGTCCGGTTTCTCTCCGCGGCCCCTGCTCGCGGGTCTTGACCGATGCCATACCCAAAAATATTCTCTAATATTACGATAAAAAATCCCGAAAATATGGGGTAAAAAATCCCGATTGAGAATTTCGCAGCCCGGCACTGTGTGTTTCTATGGAGCCATCGATGGAGACCACGATGACCCAGGAAGCCAATTCCATTTCAATCAGCGAACACGGCCGGATGAGAATGCGGCAGCGCGGTGTCCGGTCCCAAATTCTGGATGTCGTCCTATCACATGCCGACGTTGCCTTACACGCTGGCGGCGATTGCGAGACGTTTCGATTGAGCCGAAACGGCGCTGCTGAGCTGGTGGCGGCCCAAGTCGTCAACGCCGATGTTGCTGACCGGGCTTGCCGAATATCGGTCCTCGTGGGTCGCCACGGTGTCGTCTCGGTAATTCGGCCCCGTGATGGACGACGCGGGCGCGGCTACAGACGCCAGATGAATACGCGTGCAACCACGAATTGCCGAGGTTGAAGACATGAGCGCAATCATCATCGACTTTGCGAACCACGAGAAGAGGACGGCTCACATGACCGATCGACCCCTTAAACCAGCGAGTGGGAGACAGGAAGCCTCCAAAGTCCGCACGGCCGAGCGTCAGGCGATTCGTAAAGCAATCGACCGCAACCGGGTATTTGCCCGTTCTGACGAAGCACCGAAGGTCGCCCAGCGACTGGCGGAGATGCTTGACGGGGCCAAAAAAATGGCATCCGTCGCATCAATGTGGCTCGTCTGGTTTGGCCAGACGACGAAGAGCCGTCGAAGCGGCTCGACAAAGTCTGCCTCCCTCTGGACGGAAAGCCCCGATCGACAAAACGTCTCAGCCGCCTAGACAAGAAGCCAAAGAATTACGCTCACGTTGTCGAGGCAATCGCCACCCTTTGCGATCGACCGGCAGAAGACATGTTGCTCGGTCTGTTCCGGGGCACAAGCGTAGCGAACAACATGGAAGCGGAAAGAGATCGGATCACGACCGGCTCCGATCCCGGCGATGACTGGGAGGCTTTGGCGAATTTGATCGAGGAGACGGCGGCGGCAGTATCCCGGAAAACTGGATTGCGTGAGCACTTGCGGAAAACCTCAACCTTGTATGCGCGCTACGACCTCGCGATCGACGAAATTCTACCGGCGGGCCGCCCACTCATGGTGACCGAGCCTCTCGCGCATGCATTCGAAGTCCACGAACAATTTCCCCCGATCCCATCCACGATCCTGTTTGAGGAACTCCTCGTTCCAAGGTTTGAGCGCGTGCTTAGTTTCCCGAAGGGGGAGAATTCTGGAAGCCCCCAAGGCGACTTGACTGTGGAGGTTTCAGTCTGGCGAGAGGTTCGTCTCGCAATAGGACCGGCGGATCAGATTGAAACCCCGCGCGCCCTTTTCGAGGTGCGCACTCGCGTCGATCTAAGCTCTGACGGTGAACTCGTCGCGGTCAGACGACCATGGTTTTATCTGAAAGACGAATCGCCGGAGCAAGTCGAAGTCTTGCTGGACGACGGGGACGTCGTTGAAGCGCTGATCAATCTCGGGCCACCGAAAGACGCTGACCTCGGGTTACGGAAAGCTAATGCAGCTTTTATCAGTTTTCTTCCAGAGGAATATTTGTCGTGGGTGCCGCTCCAAGGCCCGCTCCAGTTTGAGCACGTTTATGCGATTTGGTACCCGGTGACCGCGGAAAACACCACTAATTTGCTCAGTCGTTCGGCTCATGGTGATCCCTCCGACAATCGGCCGGAGATTCGACTGCACCTGCACGACATTGTGACAGAAACCCGCGTTCCAGAGGGGACAGTGGGAGCGCTTCTCGAAACATCCCTTCTCGGAGACGAGCAGACGATCCAGGCGGCGTTGATTGAACGCGCATTGCAACTGGTCAATCTCGTCGAGCACTACGCCGTGGAAAAACGGCATCGCGCATTGGAGAAACATGAAAGTGTGATTGCGAGATTGAGGAGTGGCCAATGAAAACAGGCGCGCAATTTCTTGGCGATCAGGAACAATGCAAAGGCTTCGTGAGAGGTATCGGCGGCTGGTACGTCTATATCCTGCGACGACCTGATGGACGGCCATTTTATGTTGGTAAGGGAAAGGGCGGGCGGGCGTTTTTCCACGAAAATGAAGCGAGGCATCCTAACGATCGAAGATCAAATCCCTTCAAGTTAAACGTCATAAGAAAGATCAAGGCGGCTGGTTATTACATCGCCTACGAAATCGATATGATCACAACGAGCGAGGAGGCGGCCTTTGATCGTGAGATGAAATTGATCAGTGCGTTGAAGCGACTACATGAGGGAGGACCTCTTACCAACTTGGGCCCCGGTGGGGGCTCGGTATTGGGTAGCGCGCCTATATCAAAGCAAAGACACGCCGCGACGCTTGCAGGTGAGCCAGAGGACAACCCTGAACGCGCTGCATTGAATAGATTCGTTTTGAATGTGGCTCCGATGATGTCAGCCATTCTGAAGCCTATCAGTCAGTTCACAGTGCGACCAACACAGCGATACCCCTCCAAAACTATGTCGCCGGGGTTGCGTCAGGCTGCCGCGCTTGTGGCTTCCGCAGCCGCAAATGGATTAGCAATGGACGGCGCTTGTCGAATCCCGCGTCAGGTGAACGTTGATGGCGTCGAAGGGGTAGTAGAGAATGGCGTGGCTTGCGATATTCTGACGAGTGGAATGGCGGCGATCATCTCTGCAAAATATCCGTCTAATGAATTTTTCGATTTGACCGGCGAGCAGGCAAGAAAAGCGGTCGGCCTCGTTGGCCTCCGAAAATGTGTGGACCTAGGGGTTTGCTCGGCTCCAACCGAATTCCACATCTGAGGTTTATCAGTCCTCCGAGGCCGAGCAATAGCGTCCAATATCATGGCCGCACCCGAGTAGTTTGACATGCTTACTGATCGACTGCGACGGTTATAAGCAGCCGAAAGCGAGGGGAAATCCCAGCTGTTGACCTCGTTCGCGGTCCATCACCAAGCGACCATGAAGCATGATTTCGATCATGTTACCGTCGTGTATCTGTAAATGTGATGGGGCTGACTCGATAGGATCGTGCGAGGCCTGCGACGGATTCCTCATCCTCGCGTCTTTGCCGCGCTTCCTGCTTCCGCGCTAAGTGTGCATTCACACTCTGGCCGTCCGTCGATATGCGTGCGTAGCCGTAAATCAGCGTGACGAAAACCCGCCGCCCTCGGCAATGGCGGCGGCGTCACGGGCGCCATGCAAGACGCGGATAATCGTCACCTCGGTTTGAGAAACCACATAATAAATCGCGTAATTTCCATTGAATGTGACGCGAAGTCCCTTGCCCAGTTGCTCACGCGGGGGATTGGCTTCGGGGAAGGTCAGCAAGCTGTCAAACGTCGCCTCGATCCTGCCAAGCAACCGTGTTGCGATGGCCTCGGATGCTTCGGCGGCAACATACGCCCAGATTTCCGCAAGGTCGGCTTCGGCTGCGTCGGCTAGACCGAGGGTGTACGACTGGCTAATAGGTTCCTCCCCCGCGCAATGATGTTGTTGGCGTCAAATTGCGTCACGCGTCCCGCCGCAACATCCGCCAAGCCTTTATCAATGTCGGTTTTCAAAGCGGAAAGCTCTTGCAACTGCAAGGCGCGTTTCATTTTCCAGTCACGGACAGCTTCCCGAATGACCTCGCTTGTCGATGCGTAATCGCCTTCCGCGACCGCGCCCTTGATAATGGCGGCCATGTCGGCTGGCAGGGTGATGGTTAATCTCTCGATCTCGGACATGGGCGGCGCTCCTGCAAAAAAGGGACATTTTCACACTTTATCATACTTATGATGCAAAAACGAGATTTTAATGCCTCGATTGGCCGCGACTTTCGCAATTGATTTTCGCACAAAAAAGCCCCTGCCGATCAAGGGTTCACGCTTGGCGCACAATTCCCGAATTCCGCCCTTTGGCGTCCCCCCAGCCTACTCCAGCTTCGCGCCCGACTGTTTCACCACGCCCGTCCATTTCCCGGTTTCGGCGGCGATATAGGCCGCGAAGGACTCGGGATCGCCGCCCATGATGGTCGCGCCGAGATTGGTCAGGGCCTCGCGAGCGGGGCCGCCCGACAGCGCCTTTTGTGCCGCCGCGTTGAGCCTGGCGATGATTGGCGCGGGCGTCGCGGCGGGAGCGACGAGACCGTACCAGTTCGCCGCCTCGAAGCCGGGCAGGCCCTGTTCGGCGACGGTCGGCACATCAGGCAGCAAGGGCACGCGCTCGGCGCCGCCCATGCCGAGCGCCACCAGCGCTCCCGACTGCACATGCGGGCGCAGCACCTGAATGTCGAGGAACACCAGCTGGATGCGGTCGGGCAGCAGGTCGTGCAGCGCCGGCGCCGCGCCGGGATCGGGCACGTGCGTCCTCTCGATCCCGGCGGCGGCCTTGAACATTTCCGACGACAGATGCGACATCGATCCGGCGCCGCTGGAGCCGAAGTTGAAGGCGCCGGGTTTCGCCTTCGCCGCCGCGATGAATTCGGGAACATTGTGGATGCCCAGACTGGCCGGGGCGACCATCATTTCCGGCGCCTTGACGACGAGGATGATTGGCTTGAGGTCGCGCGCCCAGACATAGGGCACTTTTTGCAGGGCGGGCGCGATGGCCAGCGCCCCGGCGCTTGTCAGCGCGATTGTGTAGCCGTCAGGCGCGGCCTTGGCGACCATGTCGGTGCCGTTGACGCCGCCGGCGCCGCCGCGGTTGTCGATGACGATGGACTGGCCCAGCGTTTCCGACATGGCCTGCGAAAGCACGCGGGCGACAATGTCGGTCGGCCCGCCGGCCGGAAAGGGAACGATCAGCCGGATCGAGCGCTCGGGCCACGTCTGCGCCGCGGCGGGGAGGGCGAGGGCGAACGTCGCCAGAAGGGCGGCGATGGACCGGATACGATTGAACACGCGCGCACTCACTCGATCTTGATGTTGGCGGCGCGGATGACCTCGCCCCATTTCTTTTCCTCGGACTGAATCCACGCGGTGAATTCGTCCGGCGTGTTGCCGACAAGGACCACGCCCTGCGCCTTCATGGTCTCGATGACTTTCGGCTCGCGCATGGCGGCGATCGCGGCGGCGTTGAGTTTTTCAATGACCGGGGCGGGCGTCGCGCCAGGCGCGACGATTCCGTACCAGTTTTCCGCTTCCACCCCCGGCACGCCCGCTTCCGCGATGGTCGGAATATCCGGCAGTCCCTCGAAGCGCTTCGCGCTGCCGATGGCCAGCCCGCGCAGCGAGCCGGCGCGAATGTTGCCGAGGAAGATCGGAATGTCGGCGAAGGACATATCCACCCGCCCGGCGAGGAGCTCCGTCGTGGCGGGGGCCGAACCGGCGAAGGGCACGTGGACGATCTTGATGCCGGCGGCGGCGGCCAGCATCTCGGAGGCCAGATGCGGCATGCCGCCGGGGCCGGAGGTCGAGAAGTTCAGCGCGCCCGGCTTTGCCTTGGCCATGGCGATGAGGTCGGCCAGCGTCTTGTTGGGCGAATTGCCGGGCACCGCCAGCAGTTCGGGCACCCGCGCCACCAGCGTCACCGGCTTGAGGTCCACCGTCGACCGGTAGGGCATTTTTTGCAGGCTGGGGGAGATCGACAGGGCGCCGGCGCTCGACAGCGCCAGCGTGTAGCCGTCGGGCGCCGCCTTGGCGACCGCCTCGGTGCCGACCACGCCGCCCGCGCCGCCGCGGTTCTCGATGATAATGGGCTGGCCGATCTTCTCGGACATTGCCTGCGTGACGACCCGGGCGATGATGTCCGAGGGGCCGCCCGCCGGAAACACCACGATCAGCCGGATGGGGTGATCGGGGAAGGTTTGGGCGCTGGCTGGCGCCGCGAGGGCGGCGGCGAGGGCGAGGCTGGCGAGACAGGCGCGCATGACGGATTTCCTGGGTTCAGACCGGGGGCGTGGTGGCGTCGAAGGCGGGCGCCGTCGCACGGAAGGCGTCAAGCCATGTGACAAGCGAGGAGTGATTGGCGCGCCAGTTGGTCTGCTTGCGCCAGTCGATGTAGCCGAGCGCGCAGGCGGTGGCGATCGTGCCGACGGTCACCTGTTTGGGGTCGGGCGGGTTGGCGGCCAACGCCGCCAGACCGCGCTCGGCCTTGCCAAGCTGGTAGTCGAGCCATGGCTTGTGGTGGATTTCGGCGGGGCGGTGGCGGGCCTCGTAAACGACGAGGATGGCGGCGTCCATGATGCCGTCTGCCAGCGCCTGCAGGGTCAGGGCGGCGAGACGCGCGTCCCAATCCGCGGGGAGGATTTTGCCGCCGCCGGCCATGTGGTCGAGGCATTCCAGAATGACGCGGCTGTCATAGACCTTGCGGCCATCATCGAGCGTCATCACGGGCATCTTGCCGAGTGGATTGTCCTTGCGCAGCGGATCGTTGGGGTCGGTCGCCTCGGCCGGCTCGATCCGGAACCTGTCGATCAGGCCGAGATGGGTCGCGGCGAGCCGCGCCTTGCGGCCGAACGGCGAGGTGATGGAGGTTCTCAGTATCATCGGGCTTCTCCCTTTTGTGTTTTGGTCTCGTCGCCGCGTCGCATCGCCGCGATCAGAAACGGCAGCGAAACATTGATCATGAAATAGCGCGCCAGATGATGCGCGCTGACGAAGATGGGATCAACGCCCAGCGCCAGGGCCAGGACCATCATGGCGTCCTGCCCGCCGGGGGCGTAGGCGATGAGCGCCGTGCCGAAGGATACCTTGAACAGCATGGCGGCCAGCGCCGCGACGCCGACGGAAACGCCGATGGCCGCGCCAACCGCGCCGACCGTGCCGAAGCAGATCGCGCCGAACAGGCTCCAGTCAAAGCCGATGAAACGGCAGCCGACCCAGGAGCCGAGCAGGATCTGGCCGCCGTTGAGGAACCACGGCGGCGTAAGGCCGGGCGCGAGGCCGAAAAAGTGGATGGCGCCGGAGACGATCAACGCGCCAAGCAGCATCCCGCCGGACAGGCCAAGCCGGTCGAGGACACAGCCGCCGATCGCGCCGGCGGCCATGGTCGCCACCAGAATCGCCGGGGGATCGACGATGGCCGGCGCGATGGCGCCGTAATGCCCGCCGGACTCCCAGACGATGATCCACGGCAGGATGGTGACGAGGAAGATCAGCCGCGACATCTGCACGACGGCGACCTTGGCCGCGTCCGCGCCCATGGTGAGCGACACCGACACGATGTAGGACATCGAGCCCGGCACCGAGGCGAGCAGCGACATGGCCGGCGGCCATTTGAATACAAGGCTCCATACCGCCGTCGATGCCAGCGTCATGGCGATGACGCAGAGGCCCATCAGGCCGATGCTGAGCGGATAGGCGGCGATATTGGCGAAGGTGTCTGGATCGACCACCGCGCCGATGGCGACGCCCATGGTGACCAGCGCCAGAATCCGCAGCGGGGCGCTGATGGGAACGGCCCGGCCAAAGGCCGCGAGCATCGCCACGGCGATGACCGAGCCGGACATGGCGCCGCCGGGTATCCGCAGCCACGCGAACAGAAGGCCGCCCGCCGCGCCTGTCGCGATGGTCAGGGCCTCGCCACGCGTCGCCCCGGCGTCGAAGCGCGCTTTGGTTTGACGTGTGGCGGTCATGGTCCTCCCGTCGCGGTCCCGCCGCGCCGGGGTCGCGGATCAGGTCAAGATTTCAGCCACGCCTGTAGGGGTAGCAAAGCGCGGAGTCGAGCGCGATCTTGAAATGGCCGGCGAGCGCGGCGATGGCGTCGCCATGGTCCGCGAAGGGGTCGGTGTTGGACGGGCCGACGACGATGCAGCGAAAGCGGTCCGGCCGCACGCCTTCCGGCGGCAGCATGGCGGTGGCGAGGCCGCCGCCGTTCGCGTCGCGCAGGGTCACGAAGACGGGCATCGAGCGGCGGACGTGATCCCCAAGGCCGATGTCGCGCTCGATATAGGGCAGGGAGGCCGACGGGACGTAAGTCGCGATCGCGGCGTCACGAAACTGGCGGAAGTGCTTTTCCACCGCGTGGCTCATGAGGCGCGATTCAGCCAGCGCCTCGGCTTCGGTTTCGATGCGGAACCAGGTTTTCCCGTCGGGCGCGTCGCAAACGAACTGCATGCCATTTCCCCGCGCGAGGGCCTTCACCGACCCGCGCGCGAGCGAGATTAGGACGCGCGGCGTCGGCGTCAATGGCGGCGGGTTGGTTCTCCCGGGCGGCGCGCGATCAGACTGGTTCTTTCGGGTCCGAGGTCGCCGCGCTGCCATGCGCGGGCTCGACGGCTGGCGCGGGCTTGGCACGCGCGGGCGCGACGGGCGGCGTCGTGCGCCCGAACAGGAATGCGCCCTTGCCCTCCTTGCGGCCCTTGAAGGGGTCGCGGCGCGAATTGGCGGCCATGCTGCGGATATTGTCGATCTGTCTGCCCAAATCAAAATTCCTTGAGTTTCAGCGTAATGGGCGGCCTAAAGGCGGCGGCCCTTGAACACGGCGTCGACATCGATCAACGCCTGCGATTTCTCGACGCCGTAGAGCATCGCGACCTGCCTGACCACGTCATCCTTGGTTGAGAAGAGGGTCAGTTCGGTTTCGGAAAACTTGCGCCATCTGGCGCCGATCTCCCTGAGAAGAGCCTTTTTCGCGCTCGCGGCGATGGCGGATTTGGTGGGCGATTCGACCGGTCTGACCTTGATCACGAGATTGCTCCCCGCGGCGCCATGGATGTCGATTTCACCGCCGGGCATGAATCGCCGCGAACAGGCGACCACGTTACATAGTGTCTTGATCCTGAATTGTAAGGGACGGGGCGGAAATAGCTTTCGCGCGCGGGTCCGCGTCAGCGGGCCGGGTTGAGAATGTCCGCCAGCCGTCGCTGGATCGCTGGCGCTGAATTCCTGGCGAGGCCGACGAAATACTCGACCGCGGCATGATCGGCGGGCGTCAGGTCAAGCCGGCTGGCTTTTGCGTCGGCAAGAAAATCCGGGTCCTTTACCATCGCGTCGAAGGCGCCGCGCAGCGCGGCGACCCGCTCGGCGGGAATGCCCGGCGCCGAGAGGATCGGCCGCGCGACTTCCTTGACGGCGTAAAACAGTTCGGCGACTGGCCGGTCGGATTCCGCGCGCAGGAAATCAAGCGCCAGCGGCACATCGGGCAGATCGGGCGATTTTTTCAACGCGTTCTGCGCGAGAAACTTCAATTTTCCCCCCGCGAACAACGCGGGATTCTTGGCCTTGATCTCGCCCCACGACAAATCGACGACGCCTTCGAGTTCGCCTCGCTCCATCGCGAGAAGAACATCGGCGGTGCCGGGATAGCCGGATACGATCTTGAAGCGCGCGCCAGCGATCGCGTTGAGCAATCGCGCGGAGGATTCGGTGTCGGAGGTCGGTCCCGTGCCGCCGACGATGACGTCATGGTCCTGCAAATCCTGGAACGAATGCACGGGCGCCGCATGCCAGGCGGTAACGAGAGAAATCTCCGACGAAACGCTGCCGATCCAGTTGAATTTTTCCAGATCGAAGTGAACGCCAGCCTGTCCGGTCAGTTGCGAGAGCAGCACGCCACGCTGGACGAGACCGATGACCGTGCCATCTTTCGGGGCGGTGTTGTAAACGCGATTGCTCAGCAGGATGCTGCCGGCGCCCGGCATGTTTTCCACGACCACGTTGGGATGACCGGGAATATGGCGACCGATGTGGCGCGCGACCAGCCGCGCCAGCAAATCGTAGCCGCCGCCGGGATCGGACCCGACGAGAAAGGTGATCTGCCGGTTCCGATAGAAATCCGCGACGGGTTCGGCGAGAGCCGCGATCGGGACGCAGGCGAGGAAGGCCCCCGCTAACCCGGCGAGGCGTCGCGCGATATTCGTCGCCGTCATGTCTCCTCCCCGAATTTCCGGGATATCGCTAACATGGAGCAAGGCTCCGGTGAAGGCGGCGGCCTTGATCTATTTCCAGCTTGGGCGATAACGCGGTTGCGCGCGCCCTGGAGTTCCCATGCCGACCGACGACACGCCCGACGCCGATCTCTCCACGAAATTCCTGCTCGATCCCTATCTCGACTGGGCGAATGGCGAGGGCATCCCGGTTCATCTCGATTTTGGCCATGACCTCTGCGCGCTCGAGACGGGCCCGTGGGATCGCTACGACGCGCGCGGCTGCTTCGCGCACACGCACGGGCGCGGCGACTTCATGGCGACTTACGTCATCGAGATCGTTCCGGGCGCGCGGACGCGTCCGGTCAAGCATCTCTACGAGGCGTTTTTCTACGCGCTCGAGGGTCATGGCTCGACGCTCGTATGGCTGCCAGACGGTTCGACGCGAACCTTCGAATGGGGCGCCAAGGCGCTGTTCGCGATTCCGCTGAACTGTCCGTATCAGATCTTCAACGGCTCGGGGCGCGAACGCGCGCGCCTGTCCTGCACCAATGACGCGCCGCTGACGCTCAATCTCTATCACAACGTCGGCTTTGTCTTCGACAATCCCTGCGTGTTTCCCGAACGCATCGGGCTGTCGAAACATTTCGAGGGAGAGGGCGATCACACGCCGGTGCATCGCGGGTTGAATGTCGCGACGCTGAACGTGTGGGAGACGAATTTCATTCACGACCTCACGAGCTTCAAGCTCTATGAGCTGAACGAGCGCGGCAAGGGTTCGATGAATGTGTCCTTCATCATGGCCAACGGCACCATGCACGCGCATTGTTCGGAAATTCCGACCGGGCGCTACAAGAAGGCGCATCGCCACGCGGCGGGCACGCATGTTCACGCGGTCGGCGGCGAGGGCTACACGCTGCTGTGGCACGAGGGCGATTCGGAGTTCAAGGAGTTTCCGTGGAAACACGGATTCATGTACACGCCGCCGTTCTGGATGTTTCACCAGCATTTCAACACATGCGACGAGCCGGCGCGCTATCTCGCCTGCAGTCTTGGCAGCCGGCGCTATCCCTTCATCGCGCTGCGCCGTCGCAGCGCCGAGGGCGGCGGCACGATTTCCATCCAGCAGGGCGGTCGGCAGATCGAATACGAGGATCAGGACCCGCGCATCCATCGCAAATGGCTTGAGGCCATTGCGAAAACCGGTGTGACCTCCGACATGGGCGACATTTTTGATGAGCCCGCGATCATGGCGATGCCGAAGGAGAAAATGACGGGCGTGATCAGCACGCCGCGATCGATCGGGCCGGCGGTGTGAGACTCACCCACCCTCGCGAAAATAATCGTACACCAGCTTCGCCGTCGCGGCGTTGACGCCCGGCGTCTTGGCAAGGTCTTCGAGGCCCGCGCGTGAAATCGCCTTCGCGGTTCCAAAGGCGTTGAGCAGCGCGCGCTTGCGGGCGGGACCGACGCCGGCAATGTCGTCGAGCGGGCTTTTGACGAAATCCTTCTTGCGCCGCGCGCGGTGCGCGCCGATGGCGAAGCGGTGCGCCTCGTCGCGCAGGCGCTGGGCGAAATAGAGCGCCGGGTCGCGCGGCGGCAGGCGGAAGGGCTCGCGTCCATCGACGAAAAAAGTCTCGCGGCCGGCGTCGCGATCGACGCCCTTGGCGATGGAGGCCAGCGCCACGCCTTCAACGCCGAGCTCGCCAAAGATCGCCCGCGCCGCCTCGTACTGGCCGCGTCCGCCGTCGATCAGAACGAGATCGGGTCTCGCGGGAAAGGCCTCGGGGTCGGGGGGCGGGACTGGAGCAGAAATTTCCTCATCCTGAGGAGCGCCCATCGGGCGCGTCTCGAAGGACGAGGAAATTTCGTTGTCGATATTGTCCCCGTGCCCTCGTGCTTCGAGACGCGAGCTTTGCTCGCTCCTCAGCATGAGGGCTTCGGGGGACCCCGGCCCCTCTCCCCGCTCGCTGGGAGAGGGAGCCTCCCCCTCCTCCTTCATCAATCGCGCGAAGCGGCGGCGCAGCACCTCGCGCATCATGCCGAAATCATCGCCCGGCGTGATCTCCGCCGATTTGATGTTGTAGGTGCGGTAGTGCTGCTTCATGAAGCCGCCGGGCCCCGCGACGACCATGGCGCCGATGGCGTTTGTCCCCATGATGTGGGAATTGTCATAGACCTCGACGCGGCGCGGGGTTTTTTCGAGCCCGAGCGCCTGTCCCAGCGCCACCAGCAGCTTTTCCTGGCTGGCGACCTCGGCGAGCCTGCGGGAGAGGGCCTCGCGGCCATTCTGGGCGGCGTGTTCGACGAGTTCGCGCCGCTCGCCGCGCTGGGGAACCGCGACCTCGACCTTGCGTTCGGCGCGCGCGCTCAAGGCCGCTTCCAGCAATTCGCGATTCTCGATTTCGTGCGACA
>CAISJZ010000491.1 GCA_903885755.1 uncultured Hyphomicrobiales bacterium
ATCTGCGCCTGCAACGCCTGACCGCGCTCGGCCGCGATGAAATCGCCGAGGCGCTCAACAAGTTGGCGGTCGAGATCGCGGACTACCTTGATATCCTGCGCTCGCGCGCCCGCGTCTTCGCGATCATCAAGGACGAACTCGCCGAAATCAAAAAGAACTTCGCCACGCCGCGCCGCACCGAGATCATGGATGGCGACGCGGAATTCGACGACGAGGATTTGATCCAGCGCGAGGACATGGTCGTCACCGTCTCGCACGCCGGCTACATCAAGCGCGTGCCGCTGGCGACCTATCGCGCGCAGCGCCGCGGCGGCAAGGGACGCTCGGGCATGTCGACCCGCGACGAGGATTTCGTCGCGCGGCTGTTCGTCGCCTCGACCCATCAGCCCGTGCTGTTCTTCTCCTCGCGCGGGCAGGTCTACAAGGAAAAGATCTGGCGTCTGCCGCTGGCGGGGCCGCAATCGCTTGGCCGCTTCCTCAAGAACATCCTGCCGCTGGCGGAGGATGAACGTATCACCACGATCATGCCGCTGCCCGAGGACGAGGCGCAGTGGGAAGCGCTCGACGTCATGTTCGCCACGACCGGCGGCACGGTCCGACGCAACAAATTGTCTGATTTCGCGCAGGTGCGCCGCAACGGCATTATCGCCATGAAGCTCGATGAGGGCGAGGCGATTGTCGACGTACAATTGTGCAAGGAACAAGACGACGTGCTGCTGACCACGGCGGAAGGCCAGTGCATCCGCTTCCAGATTCAGGACGAGGTGCGCGTCTTCAAGGGCCGCGATTCCATGGGCGTGCGCGGCATCAATCTGGCCAATGGCGACCGGGTGATTTCCATGGCGGTGCTGCGCCACGTGGACGCGACCGGCGATGAGCGCGCCGCCTATCTCAAGATGCGCCGCGCGGTTCTCGGCGACTCCAGCGGCGGCGAGGCGCCCGAGGACGCGCTTGGCGCCGACGACGCGGGCGAGACAGCCTCCGCGGCGGAAAGCCTGACGCCGGAGCGATACACGGAAATGTCCGCGGCCGAGCAGATGATCCTGACGATCTCCGAACGAGGTTACGGCAAGCGAACCTCGTCCTACGAATACCGGATCACCGGACGCGGCGGCAAAGGCATCGTCGCCATGGCGGTCAACCCGCGCAATGGCAAGCTCGTCGCGTCCTTCCCCGTCGAGCACGGCGATGGCATCATGCTCGTGACGGACGGCGGGCAATTGATCCGCTGCCCCGTCGAGGGCATCCGCGTTGTCGGGCGCGGATCGCAGGGCGTCATCGTCTTCCGCACCGACAAGGATGAGCACGTCGTCTCGGTCGAGCGCATCAGCGAGGATGAAGCGAACGGCGAGGCCGAACCCGAGGCGGGCGAAGGCGCGCCCGACTGAGAATTGGCTCGCCTGGGCGGGAGGTTGAAGAACAATGGCCGTCACCGCGCTGTTCACCGGGTCTTTCGACCCGATCACCAACGGGCACGTCGACGTGATCCGGCGCGGCGCGGCGTTCTGCGACCGGATTGTCGTGGCCATCGGCGTGCATCCCGGCAAGGCGCCGATGTTCACGGCGAACGAGCGCGCCGATTTGATCCGGCGTTCCTGCGCGGACGCGCTCGCGGGAACATCCTGCAAGCTGGAGGTCGCGACTTTCGATGGCCTGGCGGTCGAAGCGGCGCGCCAGCATGGCGCCAAAATCATGCTGCGGGGACTGCGCGACTGCGCGGACCTCGACTATGAGATGCAGATGGCTGGCATGAACGGCGCGATGGCGCCGGATATCCAGACCATCTTCGCGCCGGCTTCGCCCATGGTTCGCCACATCACGGCCACGCTCGTGCGTCAGATCGCCATGATGGGCGGCGATGTCTCGAGTTTCACGCCCGCCGAGGTCGCCTTGGCGCTCGCGGCCAGGTTTCCACCCCGCGCCTGACGCGGTTCTCGTTCCCAACGGAAGGATCTCACATGCATATCGATCGTCGCGCCGTTCTGGCGGCTGTATCCGGCTTCGCGCTCACGGGCGGGGCGCTCGCCCAGGGCGCGGACGCGGACAATACGGTCTATCTCGAAACCAAATACGGACGCGTCGTCATCAAGCTGCGTCCCGATCTCGCGCCCAAGCATGTCGCGCAGATCAAGGCGCTGACCAAGGCGAAGTTCTACGACGGCGCGCCCTTCCACCGCGTCATCGAGGGCTTCATGGCGCAGACCGGCGACTCGAAGAACAAGAACGGCACCGGCGGTTCGAGCCTGCCCGACATTCCCGCCGAATTCACGCAGACGCCGTTCAAGCGCGGCACGCTCGGCATGGCGCGCTCGCAGTCGCCGAACTCCGCCAACAGCCAGTTCTTCATCTGCTTCGCCGACGCGTCGTTCCTCAAAGGCCAATATACGGTGTTCGGCGAGGTCACCTCGGGCATGGAATTCGTCGACAAGCTCAAGAAGGGTTCGAAGACGGACAACGGCTCCGTGACCGATCCCGACACGATCGTTCGCATGGTCATGGCCAGCGACGCCAAATAATGTTACGG
>CAISJZ010000492.1 GCA_903885755.1 uncultured Hyphomicrobiales bacterium
CGGTCTCGATCAGAAAAGGTTCGAGGAAAGCCCATTCCACATCCGACATCGATCCACGAATCAAATCCGCCTCCCTCCAAGAGGCAGCCTTGAATCAAGCAGCGATTCCAGCGTCAATCACTTTGTCAACGGGACCTAGACCGGGATTGTTGCTTGGGCTGTTACGCGGATTGGCGCGCCAACGCGAGCGCCAAGCAGCACAAATCATCGAAGAATTCCGGCAGGATCGATGGTCGGATTATCTTGAGCGCGCGCTCGATCCGACGGCTCGATTTCCAAAGTGAAAAACAAAAGCCAGAGGGTCCCATGCACGGTAATATCGCCTTCCATCCGCCGCGACCAAAGCCTCGCAGCTTCGATACCAAATATTTGGCGGCGATCCTGTTCGCGTTGATGCCGTTGGCGGTTGCGATTTTGGTAACAACACTGCGGACCGATGGCTCGCCAACGTGGCAGGCGTGGACGGAAACGTGGTCCGAGGCAGGGTTGGCGCAGGGGCCATAGCGGACGTGCTGCTTTGCTTTGAAACAAGATAATTCAACAGCGCAAGGCAACGAGGAGGTTCCTATGAAAACTGGCTATGTTCTACTGATGGTCGGTTTTCTTGTTGGAACGGTTCAGGCGGCGACCATCAAGGCGGCGAACGATTACGTGCCCTCGTGCAAGTATTCCGCAATGGGCGACGTGGAATTCTGCGCGCAATAACGCAAGGTCATATCAGCCCGGTGATGAAGTCCCAGTCTGATCAGTTTGTTTCCGTCTCTACCATGATTACGAGCAGGGCAATATCGCCGTTGATCTGCGCGATGATGAGGAATGCAATCGCGTCATCGTGGCGGCTGACGAACAAAAGTGTGTTCCTGGCGCTCGCGGCCTCTCGCGGCGTGCCCCAACCGAATAGTTCACGCATCATAATGCCCAGATTGAACCCCGCGACGTGGATGAGATAGCGTTTGTGGACGTTCTCACGGCCTCTTAGCCATGCGCGGCGCATGCCGCCGCGATCAAGAATGTGGGCGAAACTCCGTTCGACCATCTCTCCGCGTCGGCGCATGGCGTCCCGGCCGATGCCGGATTTCAACCGAGCCCGGTTGGCGTAGACGGCGTCACGCGCCGCGTCATCGCCATGCCAGCGCAGGTAACCGTTGGCCGGCTTTGGTTCGGCGATCCGCGTCTTCCAGACGCCGTCGTCGAGGTTCTTCAGCCCGTCTCGCGAATGATAGCCCTTGTCGGCTGCCAGATCGCAGGGATCCTCGAGCGTCGGCGCAAGGTCGATATTGGCGAGATTGCGCGCCGCCGCCTCCAACGTGGGATCGAGGGTCGTCGTATCGCCCTGGTCGGCCGGATGGATCGGGGCAGCCACGATGACGCCAGTGTCGAGTTCAACGGCATGTTCGGGCTTGTAGGCCAGATGCGTCGTCCCATCCTTCATTCTGGCGATCCGGGCGTCGGGATCGGTCGTGCTCGCCCAGTCTTCGTTCGAAAGCTTCTTGCCCTTGCGCTTGCGATCAAGCCGCACGAGGTCATCGATCGTCGGCGTCTCGATGCCGCTCTCTTGCGCCATCCGTGTCAGCATCGCCCGATAAGTCTCGCCGTTGTCGCGACGCACGATGGTTCGCAGCGCTGTACTGCGGCCCGGTTTTGAGACACCCGGCTGATCTTATTCAGGCGGCCAACTTTACAGCGGCCGTAGCGTTCTGATCAAGTCGATATTGATTGGCTCGCACCTTGGCTGGGGTAC
>CAISJZ010000493.1 GCA_903885755.1 uncultured Hyphomicrobiales bacterium
GTACCCCAGCCAAGGTGCGAGCCAATCAATATCGACTTGATCAGAACGCTACGGCCGCTGTAAAGTTGGCCGCCTGAATAAGATCAGCCGGGTGTCTCAAAACCGGGCCGCAGTACAGAAACGCGCGAGGCGTCATGGATATCGGAGTCTTCGATCACGTCGATCGCAGCGGCGCGCCGCTGCGGGATTTCTACGAGGACCGTCTGGCGACCGTCGAGGCCTACGACCGCCTCGGCATCCGCGGCTATCACATCGCCGAACATCATTTCACGCCGCTCGGCATGGCGGCTTCGCCTGGCGTGTTTCTCTCCGCCGTCGCGCAGCGTACGAGGCGCCTTCGCTTTGGGCCAATGGTCTTCTGCCTGCCGCTCTACCACCCCCTGCGGCTGGCGGAAGAAATCTGCATGCTCGACCAGATGAGCGGCGGCCGGTTCGACCTCGGCGTCGGCCGCGGCATCTCACCCCTCGAAAGCCGTGGCTATGGCGAGAACCCGGATTACGCGGTTTCGCAAAAAGTTTTCACCGAATCGCTCGATATCCTGAAAAAGGCTTTGGCTGGCGGTGCCTTTTCCCACGATGGCGAGCATCGCCACGTTGACAACGTCGCGATGATCCTGGAGCCCTTGCAAAGGCCGCATCCGCCGCTGTGGATGGGCGTGCATTCCACCGAGAATGTCGAATTCGCCGCACAGCATGGCATGAACGTCATCAGCCTGCATGCCTCGACGGCAATCCGTGACAAGTTCGATCGCTACCGTGAGGTCTGGCGAGAGACCCATGGCGCGGCGCGGCCAGTTGGCAAGGCTGGACTGGGTCTTTTCGTGGTCGTCGGCGAGACCGACGAGGCGGCAAGCGCGGTCGCGGCTCGCGCCTACAAGACCTGGCACGCGAATTTCCACTACCTCTACCACCTGCATGGTCGCGCGCCGGTATGGGGCGAACGGCCCAACGATTTCCAAATCGTCGTCGACGAATTGCGCGGGATCGCCGGGTCTCCGGACACCGTTCGCCGCTTCATCGACGCGCGGATGAGGGAGGCCAATTCCGACTATCTCGTTTGCCAGTTCGTTTTCGGCGACATGAGCCGGACCGAAGCGCTGAATTCCATCGAGCTTTTTGGCCAGAAGGTCATGCCGGGACTGAACGCGGCGCCCGAACTCGCGTCCGTCCGCTAAAACCAACGTCGGGGAGAATTACATGATGGACGGCGGAACCGAAGCCGGCTTGCGTGATCTCGCGGTCGCGTGCCGCGTGCTGGCGCTCTATGGCCACGAGGACAAGGCGCTCGGGCATCTGTCCTGGCGCGACCCGGCGGGACGCGGCCTCTGGCTGAAGCGCGCGCATGTCGGTCTGGCGGAGATCGAAACGCCGGCGGACTTCGTTCTCATCGACTTCAAGGGCCAGCGACTCGCGGGAGACGCGCCGCTGCATAAGGAATGGCCAATCCATACGGAAATCATGCTGGCTCGACCGGCGGTCAATGTCGTGGGGCATACGCATCCATTTTACGCCTGCCTCTTCGCGGCGACGGAGGAGCCATTGCGCGCCATCGCGCATGAGGGATGTTATTTCAACGCCGACGTTCCCCGCTATCGCGGCACGTCTTACCTCATCGATACGATTCCGCTTGGGCAGGACCTCGCCGACGCGCTCGGCGCGCACAAGGTCGTGTTGATGAACAATCACGGTCTGACATTCTGCGGCGATTCGCTCGCCGAGGCCGGGGTTCTCGGCATCACGATCGAAAAGGCCTGCAAGCAGCAGATCACGCTGGCGGCATCGGGCTTTCAAATGATCACGCCGGGCGCCGAGGAAATCGCGATGAAGGCTCGAAATCTCACGAACATGGCCGTGCTCGGCGGGTTCTGGAGTTACTACAAGCGCCAACTGGCCCGTTATGAAAGCGGTCACGGCCCCTTGGTCGTGTTGTGATGAATCGCTACGACAAGGTTCACTTGCGGGTCCTGTATCTTTGTTTGCTCGCAACATTTGGTGTGCCGGAACGCCAGGCGATGGCGCAAACCTACCCCGATCATCCCATCTCCGTAGTCGTGGGCTATGCCGCTGGCGGTTATGTCGATTCTTTTGCGCGTATCGTTGGAGCAAAGCTTTCCGAGATTTTGGGACAATCCGTCCTGATCGTGAACCGGCCCGGGGCTGGCGGCGCGGTGGGAGCGGAGTCCGTCATGCGCGCCAAGCCCGATGGTTACACGCTGATGATTCACGGCGTTTCGAGCATGGCGATCTACTCGGCCATCAATGCGGAGACGCCCGACCGGAATTTTCCCTCGATTTCCGTCGCCGCCATCGTGGCGTCAACGCCCGGCGTGATGACGGCGCCGGCGTCACTCGGAGTTAGCGACTTCAAGGCGCTCATGGCGCGGATCAAGGCCGAACCCGGCAAACACGGATATGCATCGGCGGGCATCGGCACGCCATCGCATTTCTGGAGCGCGCAGATCGTCGCGCTTCTCGGTCTCGATATCCAGCACGTGCCCTTCGCTGGCGGAGCGCCAGCTCTGAATGAGGTTATGGCCGGGCGCGTCGCCTGGATGTTTGATACGCCGATCGGCTCCAGCGCGGCGATCCAGAGCGGCAAAGCCATTCCCATGGCGGTGCTCTCGCCGGCGCGCGTTGCCGGCCTCGCGGCCACGCCGACGGTTGGAGAACTTGGTTTTCCGCAACTCGCGGATCAGGTATCGACACTCTTCATCGCGGGGCCAACCGGAATTCCAAGGGATGCGCTTGAGAGATTGAACGCCGCCTATGCGAGCGCGCTCAAGGATCCTGATTTCGCCGCGCGGATCGCAGCGTTTGGCTCCTTCGTTCCCGCTGTCAAACCAGGTATCCCGACGGCCGAGGATTTCGCGCGCAAGGAATACACAACCTGGTTCGACGCCGCGGCGGCGGCCGGCGTGCGACTGCATTGATTACATCAGGCGCCGCGCAGCGTCTCCATGAAAGCGTGCGCTTTTTCTGGAATCGCGACCGGCTTTTGTGTTGCGCGCTCGACATAGACATGGGTGAATTCGCCGCGCGCCGCCGCTTCATTGTCCCCGGCGCGGAACACGCCCAGGATATATCGCACCGACGAGCGCCCGATGTGATCGACCCTGACGCCAACCTCGACGACGTCCGGAAACGCCACGCTGGCGAAATAATCGCAGGCGTTGGATACGACGAGGCCAACGATCCCGCTTGACTTGAGGTCCAGCGCGCCCGACTCGATCAGCAGCCCATTCACCGCGGTGTCGAAGAACGAGTAATAGACAACGTTGTTGACGTGCCCATAGACGTCGTTGTCCTCCCACCGCGTTCCGATGGAGACGAAGCGCGGGAAATCCGCCCGCGTCGGGCGTTCGGGTCGCGCGTTCATCAAAAAGACCGGCGATAGATGGCGAGCGCGTCGTCCTCGGTCAGGGGGCGTGGATTATTGACGAGCAGTCGCGTCTGTTTCATCGCGTCGGACGCCAGCATGGACAGGGCGTTCTCGGTGATGTTGACATCGCGCAGGCGCGCGGGAACGCCAAGATCGCTCGAAAGCTTCGCCAGAGCATCGATGAAGAACGCCGCGACACGGTCATCGTCGCCATCGGGCGCGTCATCGAAAACGATATGCGCAAGATGGGCGTATTGGGCCGCGCAGGTTGGCGCGTTGAAGCGCATGACCTCGGGCATGACCAGCGCATTGGTCAGCCCGTGCGGCAGATGATAGTGCCCGCCAAGGGGATAGGCGAGCGCGTGGACCGCGCCAACCGAGGCGTTGGCGAAGGCCATGCCCGCGAGCAGCGAACCATTGAGCATGGCGTCGCGCGCTGCGATGTCCGAGCCGCTTTCGACTGCTGTCCGGATGTTGGCGCCGAGCAGGCGCAAGGCCTCGCGCGCCAGCGCCTGCGACACAGGATTGTTGTTGGGATTGATCGATGTGAAGGCCTCGATGGCGTGAAGCATTGCATCAATGCCGGTGGCCGCGGTGACGGCCGGCGGCAATCCAAGCGTCAACTCGGGATCCAGCAGGGCGATATCGGGCAAAAGCAACGGCGAGACCGTCCCCATCTTGTCCGCGCCCGTCGTGGTGACGACGGCGACCGCGGTCGCCTCCGAGCCCGTCCCGGCGGTGGTTGGCGCGAGAAGGAGAGGAAGACGAGCGCCCGTCGCCTTGCCGACGCCATAGGTTGCGGCGAGCGGTTGGGGCGATTTCGCCAACAGCGCCGCGAGCTTGGCGACGTCGAGCGAGGAGCCGCCGCCGAGACCGACGATGCCCGTGGCGTCCATGGCCCGGGCGGCCTCGATCGCTGCCATCACGCAGGCCTCTGGCGGATCGGCCTCGACCTTGTCGAAGACAGAGGCCTCCACCCCGGCCTTGCGCAGCGAATCAAGGCCTCGCTCGATGATGCCGAGCCTGACCAGACCGGGGTCCGTGACAACGAGAATACGTCCGCCAAGCCGCGATTTCGCGAGTTCTCCGAGCCGGGCTATGGCGCCGGGCGCGGAAATGATGGTGGGGACCGTGGAAAACGTGAAGGCCATGATTGGTCTCCTGTCGGCCAATGGCGAAGCCGGCTCGAATTCTGGCGTGGCGCCAAGCTCGGCGCGGGCCGACCATGGTCGAAACGCGATCCTAAATCCAGCCCCAGCCGCTCGCCGCGTTCCACAGAAGCTGCAAACCAAGCGCCGTCAAAAACAATTGCAGGATGAGCCGGAATCTTTGCTCGGAAACGCGATTGAGCGCCTCCTCGCCGACCCAGTTGCCGGCCGCGCCGGCTGCGATCATGAACGCCATCAATGGCACATAGGCGCCAATGGCAAAGCCGAGAAAGCCAAAGGCGACGAGCTTGGCGATGTGCACAAAGATCATCAATGCGCCGACCGTGGCGGAATGATTGCGCCTGTCGGGCGCGGCGCTGGCCACGAACGGCGCCACGATTGTTCCGGTCGCGCTGACGAAGACGCCGACAAAGGTCGCGACAAACCCGAGGGCAAGAAAACGACCGCGCTCCGCGCCTAGACGGCCAAGCTTGGGCAGCCACGTCACGATCAGGATGAAGATCGCCAGGATACCTTGCAGGGTCGCCGTCGGCAATGACACGAAGACCTTTGCTCCGGCGGCCGCGCCGATCGCGGCGCCAAGAATAAACGGAGGCAACGTGCTCCGCATGACATGCCGCCACATAATGAAAGTACGCGTGACCCCCGAGCCCAGTTGCACGACCGTATGCACGGGAATGACCACCGCGGGCGGCATGACGACCGCCATCATTGCCAGCAAGATCAATCCGCCAGCGGTGCCGGTGAAAACCCCGATAAAGGCCGTGGCGAAGGACGCCAGTGTGAGGCCCGAGAACATCAGCGGGCCGATATCCGGCGTGCCCAGAAAGTTCATGTTTCCCTACCCCTGATTTTGACTTTGTGGCCCCTTGATAAGGCTTGCGAAGGCCGATGCAAGGGGGCAAGGTCGAGCGGCCTCCACATCCTGATTTTGCCATTACGAAGTCAGGATCGGGCGCGATTATTGGTTTGACCCGACGACCGCCGTGGCTTGCCATGGGGCGTTGGCGCTCATTTCAATCAATACAGGAATTGACGACATGAAGATCGATGATGTGAAGCGCCGCGCCTACGCGATGCCACTGACCAATCCGTCCTATCCTCGCGGTCCCTATCGCTTCTTTGATCGCGAATATGTTATCATCACCTATCGCACCGATCCCGAAGCAATCGCCGCCGTGCTGCCGGAACCGCTGGTCGCGCCGAACCCGATCGTCAAATACGAATTCATCCGCATGCCGAGCTCAACCGGGTTCGGCGACTATACCGAATCCGGCCAGGTCATCCCCGTCCAATATGAGAGCGTCGACGGCGGCTACGTCCATTCGATGTATCTCGACGACGACGCGCCCATCGCCGGCGGGCGCGAAATCTGGGGATTTCCCAAGAAGCTCGCCCAGCCGAAAATCAGCCATGAGGGCGATGTCATCGTCGGCACCCTTCACTATGGCAGCGTGCTTTGCGCCTCCGCCACGATGGGCTTCAAGCATGTCGCGCTCGACAAGGAAAAAGTCGCGCAATCCCTGGCGACGCCGAGTTTCCTGCTCAAGATCATTCCGCACGTCGACGCGACCCCGCGCATTTGCGAACTGGTTCGCTATTATCTCGAGGACATTCACGTGAAAGAAGCCTGGAGCAGCCCGGCCGACATTCAACTCTTCAATCATGTGATGGCGGATGTCGCGCGTTTACCCGTGCGCGAAGTTCTATCCGCGGTTCATTTCACCGCAGATCTCACATTGGGCCACGGCGAGGTCGTGCATGACTATCTGGCGGGATGAATCTCTATGTCGTCCCACGGCCGCGCGCGTTTGTTGACGCCATTTACAGCCGCGACGAGCGTATAGCTGATAATCATCAGCAAGAACCACGCGCCGAGTTTGCCCAGCGACACGATTGGCGCCCCCGCGCTCTGGTTTGGATACATCCACGAGGCCGTGAATGTACCCACGTTCTCCGCGATCCAGATGAACATCGAGACGAGAACCAGACCGAGAAGCAGCGGCATTCGGCGATAACTGTGATGAATGCGGTAGAATATCCACGCGCGCGCGAACAGGAGCGCCGCAACAACGAACAGGAGCGGTCGAATGTCTGGAAGGTAATGGTGCGCGAAAAAATTGGCGTAGATCGCGGCGCTCAGAACGAACAAGGACCAGATTGGCGGATGCCAGCTAAAACGGAAGTCGAACAATCGCCAGGCTCGCGCGATGTATGATCCGACGCAAGCATACATGAATCCCGTGAAAAGCGGCACGCCGCCAATTCTTAGCAAGCTCGGCTCGGGATAAATCCAGGATCCAACGCTCGTTTTGAAAATCTCCATCGCCGTGCCGACGAAGTGGAAGATCAGGATAACCTTGGCCTCTTCATAAGTTTCCAGCTTTCCGGCGAGCATGACGATCTGAATGACCACGGCGGCCAGAACCAGAAAGTCGTAGCGCGCGAGCGACGCCCCCCGCGGATAGAATAAATGCGTCGCGATCAGCAACCCCAACATCAGTCCGCCGAAGAGGCACGCCCAGGCTTGCTTGACGCCGAATCGGACGAACTCATACCCGAACGTTCGCGCGGGCGACTGGCTCGCCCACGTGGCGATGCGCTCATCGGTCCTGATGAACCGTACGAGGGGCGACCACCGCGCGGCGGCGCTCTCCGCGTAAGGAAATGGCGTTTTGCCGGTCATGTTTTCTGGCGCGCCCTGAGCAGAAATGGCACTCCGCCGGCGAGGACGCCGAGCACGCCGCTCACGGACGCGGTGATGATGAGCGGACCGACCGTTCCGTCCGCCAGCAGGCCATAGATTTGCGTGAAGGCGGCGCCAATCAGATTCTGCATGCAGACCCCGATGCCCGACGCCGTGCCCGCGAGGCGCGGATTGACCGACATGGCTCCCGTTTGCGTGTAGGGCAGGCAAACGCCCTGTGCGAGGGTCAGGAAAAAGCCCGGGCCAAAAATCGCGAGCGGCGTCAGATGGCCCATCAGCAAGAGGGCCGCTTGCGCGCCAACGGCGCATAGCGACATCGCCGCGCCGAGCAACGTCATCGTTTCAATGGAGGCCCGGTTGCCGACGCGGCTCGACAGGAAGTTACCGGTGAAAAAGCCAAAGGGAAAGGCCAGGAACCAGAAACCGAATTCCGTCGCCGAGCGGCCAAGCATCTCCTTCATGAGGTAGGAAGAAGCCGCCGCCGTCACCATGAACGAGCCGGTGTTGAAGCCAGTCTGCAAGACGAAAGCGGTGAAGCGCGCGCTCCTGAACAGCGTCAGAAAATTCGACAGGGCGCTCGCCGGGCCGCCAGCGTCCGATGGTCGTGTTTCATGAATCACGAAGACGGCGCCGGTCGTTATGATCAGGCCGCCAAAGATCGAAAAGGCGAAGGCCGATCGCCAGCCAAAGGCGTCGACGAGACCGCCCGCCGCAATCGGCGCGATCATCGGGCCGATGGTGTAGAACATCGTGAGATAGGCGATCGCCTTGACCAGACGATCAGGCCCGTAGGAATCGCGCGCGATGGCGCGCACGAGCGTCATGCCGCAGCCAGCGCCGACGGCTTGCACGAGACGACCCAGCGCGAGAACCGTGATCGTCTGCGCGACCATCGACAGCGCGGAACCAATGAGAAAGAGCGCGAGGCCCGTCAGCAGGACCGGCCGGCGCCCGAAACGATCGGACAGGTCGCCCCAGACGAGCGTCGCGATCGCCATGCCGAGCAGCGAAATACTGAAGGTCATTTGCGCCATGGCGTCGGTGAGGCCAAGCGCCTCCTTCACGGCGGGCAGAACCGGCATGTAGAGATGCACCGCCAGTGGGCCGATCAGCGCGATCGAGGCGAGGCAGGTGGCGAAAAGCGCGGTTGGGTCTTTTTTCGCTGGATTGGAATCGCGGGCCATGAAATTCCCTGTGGTCCGCGACGAGGAGGGATGCGGCGATTCATATATCGCCCGCTTCACGGCCCGAGTCACGCACGACCAGCCCGTCAGCCCCGCGTTTTCGGCATGGCGACCCGCGTGACATGGCCCATCTTGCGGCCGGGGCGAGCCTCGTGCTTGCCGTAGAGGTGCACATAAGCGCCGGGCTCGGCGAGCAGCTTCGGCCAGTCGTGGACGTCGTCGCCAATGAGATTGCGCATCTCGACAAGCCCACGGATTTTCGGCGACCCGAGCGGCCAGCCGCAAACCGCGCGCACATGTTGCTCGAACTGGGATGTGTCCGCGCCGTCGATGGTCCAGTGACCCGAGTTGTGAACACGCGGCGCGATCTCGTTGACAACGAGTTTTTCCGCGCCGTTCTCGATCACGAGAAATAGCTCCACCGCGATCACGCCGACATAGTCGAGCGCGTCAGCGATTTTTTTCGCGATCTCCACGGCCTGACGGGCGGTATCCGGCGCGACATTCGCTGGCGCGCGCGTCACGCTGAGAATGTGATTGGCGTGCTCATTCTCGTTGAGATCGAAGGCGGCAAAGGCGCCATCCCGACCGCGCGCCGCGACGACGGAGACCTCGCGGACGAATGGAACGAACCCTTCGAGGATCGCCGGCCGCGCGCCGATCGCGACCCAGGCGGCGGCCAGATCGCCGCCGGCGCGGATCATCGCCTGACCCTTGCCATCATAGCCCATGCGGCGGGTCTTCAGGATCGCCGGTTGGCCGAGCCGCGCCAGCGCCTCGCGCAGGTCCGCGACATTGTCCACGGCCACGAACGGCGCGGTGGCGATTCCCAACCCGTTGATGAAAGTCTTTTCGACAAGCCGGTCCTGCGCGGTTTCCAGCGCGAACGGGTTGGGATGAACCGGCAGGCGCGCGGCCAGGAATTCGGCCGTGTGGGCCGGCACGTTCTCGAACTCGTAGGTCACGACCTTGACCGACGCGGCGAAGGCCGAAAGGGCCACATCGTCGTCATAGGCGGCGCGCGTACGGGCGACGGATACATCGAGGGCCGGCCCGCTCTCCGGGCAGTAAATATGGGTCTTGAGGCCCAGCCGTGCGGCCGCGATGGCAAGCATTCGACCCAACTGGCCGGAGCCGAGTACGCCAATCGTATCGCCGGGCGAAAGGCGCGACATTCCCCCTGCGGTCATCACGCCGGGCCGTCGGTGGGGCGCTCCGCCACGCTGTCGGTCTGCCTTGCCCGCCAGTCGTCGAGCCGCGCCGCGAGGGCGGGATCGCTCAGAGCGAGGACCGCAGCCGCCAGAAGAGCGGCGTTGACCGCGCCGGAGGGACCGATGGCCAGGGTGCCCACGGGCACGCCGGGCGGCATCTGGACGATCGACAGCAGGGAGTCCTTTCCGGACAATGCCTTGCTTTCGACCGGGACGCCAAAAACCGGCAGAGGCGTCATGGCGGCCGTCATGCCCGGCAGGTGCGCGGCGCCGCCCGCCCCCGCGATGATGACCTTGAAGCCAGCCTCCCGCGCCCCCTTGGCGAAGGAAACGAGCCGGTCGGGTGTGCGATGGGCCGAAACTATCCGCGCGTCATAGGCCACGCCCAGCGCTTCGAGGGTTTCGGCGGCGCGCCGCATGGTCGGCCAATCCGACTGGCTACCCATGATGATGGCGACTGGTGCGCTTTTTTCTGTCACGGCTCGGCTTCCGGCTGGCGGAAAACGGCGGGCTTAAACGAAGGGTCGCCGGGGCGCAAGCGACCCGGGAGGTCCGGCGGCGATCAAACATGCCGCAAACAGCCGCTCACGCGATGATATCGGGCGTCAGCATATCTTCCATGAAGGCGATTCGGTCCCGGAGAACCAGTTTGCGCTTCTTCAGCCGCTGAACCTGAAGCTGGTCGCCGGGCCCCGCCGTCTGCAGGGCCGCAATGGCCGCGTCGAGGTCGCGATGTTCCTGGCGCAACCGCTCAAGGTCGGCCTCGATGGCGGCCTGATTGTCGTTGCTCGTCCTGTCAACCATGGTCCCGTCTCGGCTCGGCCTAAGCCGATGAATGCAAACAACTGTTTTCATCGACGCGCAAGCCCCGCGCGGCGGTCAAGCCAGTCGACCCCGACAATATTAACAATTGGCGCACCAAATTTGAATGGCGCGACATTCTATTCCCTTGCCGGTTTTCACAAACGTGTCACACTTGCTCCGTCCACACCAGCAAGGGAGCTGTCGGATGTCGCTGCAAAGCCATCTCGTTGAACTCGAAAAGCGCCACCAGGCCATCGAGAAGGAGATCGAGACAGAGTTGCACTCCCCATCCAGTAGCGATCTGAGAATAGTTGAACTGAAACGCAAGAAACTGCTGCTCAAGGACGAAATCCAGAAATTGCAAGCGGCGCCGAAACCCGAGCGTCTGCACTAGCGAACCCCTGAAGCCAGGCTTCGATCCCCGCGCGCCACGAGATGGCTGCGTGAATCGTCGCGTTGGCCAGCGGCGGTCCTTGGCTCGCCTGGTTTGTGGCTGCCCGGCGCGGAGCGGCGCAAGGCACGCACAGGGCTCGCTTGCTCTGCTCCCGGGCGAACGGCGTCACGCGCCGGGAAGCCGGGAGATTTTCATGTCGATTTCAGCCATTGGTTCGAACACCTCGCTTGTTCAACTGCTTCAGCAGCAGCGCGAAGCCATGCAGGCGGCCCAGACCGCGACCCAGACCAGCGCACCCGCAACGACCGGCGCGACGACGTCGACGACTTCATCGGCCACGTCCTCGCCGAACACGTTTCTGACCGATCTTCAGTCGCTCATCAGCGCCGCCCAGTCGGGCGATGGCGCGAGCGCGCGGAAGGCCGCGCAGGCCCTTTCGCAGGACCTTCAGAACGCGGCCGGCGCCCCGAGCGGGCATCATCACCATCACCACGGCGCGCACGGAGCCACGGCAAGTAACGCCGCGACGCCGACAACCGTCACGACGACCAACGGTCAGGACCCGAACGGCGACGGCGACAAGAACTCTGCTTCCGCGAGCGCCGCCGCCCAGAGCGGGGTTCAATCCCTCGCCGCCCAGAAGGCTCAATCGGCCTATAACAGCTTCATGACCAAGGCGTTGGCCGGCGCCTAGTCGAATAGCGCGGGCCAGTGAACCTCTCCCAGCGATCGCCCGACGAAGCGCGCCTTCCCGCTCGGATGACGCTACGAAACCCATTGCCACGCAGGCATTTCGTAACGTTTGTCGATCAGATTGATCAAGCAGCCGGCTCACGGCGCGTTGGTCCTTCACGTCGTGGCCACATTCATCAGCGCTCGCGCGGATCGCAACGATGACGACGCTTTCATCCTATCTGCCGATCGCGAACAATCTCGCCAAATGGCAATCGATCACCGCGCAAAGGCCCGAGGTCTCCGTCCAGTCGAAATATTTTCAGGACAACATCGACAAGGTGAAAAGCGCCGCCGACCTGATGAGCAATACGCGGCTATTCAACTACGCAATGACCGCTTTCGGTCTTGGCGATCGAACCTATGCGAAGGGTCTGATGGCGCAAGTGCTCAAGCAGGGCGTTGCAAGCAACACCACACTCGCCAACCGGCTGAATGATCCCAATATCCTGGCCTTCGCCAAGACGTTTGATTTCGCCCGCAACGGGGCGAGCACGACCGCGTCCTCGTCGCTGGTGTCAAATGTTGTCGGTCGCTACACGGAGAACGCGCTCGAAGCCAGTCAAGGTCGGCAAAACCCCGGCGTTCAACTTGCGCTGTATTTTCAACAACACGCGCCCGCCGTGACAAGCATATATGGCATTCTCGCCGATAAAAGCCTGCTGACCGTCGTTCAGACAGCGCTTGGCGTTTCGCCCATGACGGGCCTCGAGCCGATCGACGCGCAGGCTCAACTCCTGAGTTCAAAGCTTAAACTCTCCGATTTCCAGGACCCAAAGAAGCTGCAAGCCTTCATCTCACGATTTGCCGCGGGATATGACTCAACGAATGGTGGATCGGGTGTTTCCTCGGTCACCCCGACCAACGCCATCCTGCTGGACGCCGTGTCGTCAGCGAGCGGCGGTTCGCTCGGCATCGACCCGACATTGCTTATGAATTTGCAAGGCCACGGCTATGGAGTCTTCTGAGCCAGGCCTTCGCGCTATTCCGCGGCGATCGCGCGAGCGGCGCTGTTCGCCTTGAGCAGTCGGCATACCATGTCCGTATCCATGACATCGCCGAAGATCGCGAAGAACGCCGCAAGCGTAGCTTCATGCTCGTGATCGGTCGCCGCGGAATTTCCATCGCTGATCATGATGGTCTTGAAGTTCATCATCATCGCGTCGCGCGCCGAGGATTCACAGCAGACATTGGTAACCGTGCCAACTATCAAAACGGTATCGACGCCAGACGCCCGCAGGATTTCGGCCAGATTCGATGATTCCGGCAAGAAGGCGCTGAACCTGTATTTCCGCACGATCTCGTCGCCCGGTTGCACATCAAGCGTCGGATAGATCGCATGACCAGGCGCGCCATCGCGGAAGGCGTCGATGCGTTGCTGCCTGAGTTCCGGCTTGCCCATGGCGAACCAGTTCGACCATGCCTCAAGACTTGTTTCATCAGTCGTATTCTTGATCCAGACGACCTTGCCGCCATTCTCCCGCAGAGTCGCGGCAAGACGATTGACCGCGGGCACGGTTCCCGGCGCCGTCGCGATGGGAAATGGCGTATGCGCCGGATCCATGAAGCCGTTCTGCAAATCAACGACGATCAGAGCTGTCTTTCGAGGGTCGAGGTCATCATGGGCATGAAGCCTGGGACGCCGCGCAAGCACGCGGTCAATCGCCCATTGCGGCATTGTGAAAGGATGCATCGCGATCTCCTCCGCCATATCGACATGTTAGCCCAATTTCGGACATCCGCCAGACAACAGGAACGCCCGGGTTTCTAGATGGGCGCAATGGCGCGGACCGATCGAAAGGCGCCCTACTTCGCCGCAATCCCCTCCGCCGCGACCGCGTCCTTCCAAATCTTGATATCGCTGGCGATCGTCGCCGCGAATTCGTCGGGAGCGCTGCCAAGCGGATCGACGCCAAGGACCCGTAATCGATCAATGAAGACCGGGTCCTTGACCGCCAGCCCGACTTCGCTGGCCAGCAGATCAACAATTGGTTTTGGAGTGCCGGCGGGGGCAAGAAGTCCGTTCCACGTAATCGTTCGAAACCCGGGATAGCCGGATTCCGCCACCGTCGGGACATCGGGAAGCTGATCGCTGCGATGGTCGTCGGAAATCGCAAGCGCGCGAATGGCCCCACCCTTCACCTGCGGCGCGGCCACCGACAGATTACCGAAATAAAACGGAACCTGACCACCGATGAGATCGGCCATCGCCGGCGTGTCGCCCTTGTAGGGAACATGGAACATGTCGAGTCCCGCGCGCCGGAGCAGGAGCACCATCGACAGATGCGCCAGGCTGCCAATGCCCGCCGAGGCGAAGGCAAGCTTGCCGGGACGCTGCTTCACGTAGTCGACGAATTCCTTGAGCGTGTGAACCGGAACACTGGGATGGACGAGCAGAACAAATGGATTTGTGCCAATCGCGCTGATGGGCGCGAAATCCTTGACGGGGTCATAGGCGACTTTTTCCATCGCCGGCAGAATCGCGAACTGCGGCAATGCCGCGAAAAACAGGGTGTAACCATTGGGATCGGCGCGCGCCACGATGTTGGCGGCGATGGCGCCGCCCGCGCCACCCTGATTGTCGACGATGAACGACACGCCCAGACGCTCGCCAAGCCGCTGCGCGATAAGGCGCGCGTTGCCGTCCGTGTTGCCCCCGGCGGGAAACGGCACAAGCAGGCGGATGTTGTTTTGCGGATAGCCCTCGCGCGCCCGCGCGGAAAAGACCGAACCCATGGCGGCGAAGGCCGCGGCGGCGGCGATCGCCTCTCGACGTGTACGCATGAACCCTCCGACAGCTTTATTGTCGTCATGGCGCCCTGTCGGCGCGCGCTTGTCAATGGGCGACAATGCGACTGCCGCTAATTCCCGCGGTTTGCCTTGATCGCGACCTCCGCGCGCGTCTTGAGCAGCGCGCGATCAACCTTGTTGGTGGAGGCCAGCGGCAGGTGATCGAGAAACCAGACCGAGCGCGGATGCTGATAGGCCGGCGCGTGCGCCAACGCGAATTGCTTGATCTCATCTTCGGAAATCGTCGCGCCCGCGCGCGGAACGATATAAGCGACCGGCTTCTGGCCCTTGATGTCGTCGTCCACCGGCACAATGCAAGCTTGCGCGACGTCGGGATGGCGCTCCAGCATCTGTTCGACATCGCCGGGATAGATGTTCTCGCCACCGGACACGAACATGTCATCAACACGGCCGACAAAAAAATGAAACCCGTTTTCATCCCGCCGGAAAATGTCGCCGGTGGCGTAAAACCCGTCGGGCGTGATGGCCGCCGCGCGATCTGGCCGGTTGTGATAGCCGTTCATGACCGCCGGACACTTCATTTCCAGTTCGCCATGATCCGCGGCGCGATTGGCGCCGTCCACAAGCCTGATCTCAACCTTGGGATGGGGATAGCCAACGGACATATCCGGCTGTTTCAGGCCTCGGGGATGCGGACCGAACACGACGGGGCCGGCCTCGGTGGTTCCATAAGCGTTGTTGATTGTCGCTTTCGGCAAGGCCCGACGCAGCGAGCCCAGAAGACTCTCGCTGACGGGGGCCGAGCCCATGCGGACAAACTCCACCGACGACAGATCGGCGCGCGCGAGACGGTCTTCCTCGCGTAGCATCATGGCGATCATCGGGGGAACGGCGGTGAGCCATGTGCAGCGATAGGAGGCAATGGCGTCGATGTAATCGCGCGCGGTGAATTGCGGCAGCAACACCATGGTCGCATGCGCGGCGAAAACGAGCTGCGATAGCGACAACGCGTTCATGTGGAACATGGGCGCTGCGATGAGATAGACGTGGCGCGACAGATCCTGTCCCGCCAGGCGCGTTTCCGTCACCCACAGGTGGCTTTGATGACGTCGAATTACTTGGTATTACTTTAGGAGGTGTAAATGATATACCAGATAATTCTGGTATTGAGCTTAATAATTATTATGAGTACTATGATATAATTCATAGTTGTTGGAGAGATATGCAAGATTATACAAATGTTAAACAGGTTCCATTGTGTGAATATATGACTATCTACAATTTTATAGATTTTGTAGATAATGTTTAATTTTGATACTGTATCAGTTTCAAAATAATTCTAGATTAAGAACTTACTTAAGCACCGAGTAGGCCAAAACATTTCAATACAGTATTTTGAACTGCTGAAAGGTCATCGATATTTTGTTTGTCACCTGCTAAAATTTGCTCCATAACTCGTTCAAGATCTTCTTTCTTGATTTCCTTGGACTTCTTGGGGGGTTCCTTAGACTCTTCTTCTGACTCTTCCTCAGACTCTTCTTTAACTGGTCGGTGTCGGGGTGGAGGTCTTGCAGCCAGAACCACTGGGCCACGGCCGCCTCGACGAGGGCAGTCGGCGTGTCGGCGTTGTATTCGAGAAGCTGGGGCGGGGCAC
>CAISJZ010000494.1 GCA_903885755.1 uncultured Hyphomicrobiales bacterium
AGCATCACCAGCGATCTCGACGCCTTTCGCGCCGACAAGCTGATCGAGGGCGACGTCAACATGGCCAAGGTGGTCGATCAGTCCGTGCTGCAGGCGGCGCTGAAGGAACTGGGGCCCTACAAGCGCGCACCGTAACCGCCGATTCGACTACGCCCTGCCCTTCAGCAGGAGTTTGGCGTTGCCCGACAGTATTTTCTCGCCATCGCCGCCGATCGCCTTGATGCCGTCGACGAAGGTCTTGACGATGCCCGACTGGCGGATTTCCTGGGGATAGTCCGTGCCGAAGACGAGGCGCGTGGCGGGAAATTCCAGCAGCGCCATTTTCACCACCTCGATCGCGCCGCAGAATCCGCCGGTGTCGAAGATCATGTTGTTGGCGATGTAATAATCGAAATCATGGGCCGGCAGCGCGCCGTGTCGCGCGTTGCCCTTGGTGCCCCAGAACACCTTGTCCTGATAGGAACGGATGCGCGAGATCATCGAGGCGATACCGCCCGACAGATGCGACATCTGGATGATCAGGCTCGGGTGGCGATCGAACACGCCCGCGTTGATCAGACGGATCGTCGCCATGATGAGCGAGAATTCGCGCCCGACTGAACGCGCCAGATCATAGGAATCAAACTGTTTTGATTCGTTGAGCTTCAACGCGGGATGCACGAACACGAACAGGCCGCGCCGCGCGCATTCGGCCCAGAAGGGCTCGAATTCCGGCGCGTCGAGATAGAGTCCGTCCTGCTCGGAGGTGATGACGACGCCGGGATAGCCGAGCTCATCGGCGCATCGCGCGAGTTCCTTGATTGCGTCCGGCCCACCCAGCGGGTTAGCGTGAGCAAAACCGATGAAGCGCTTGGGATAATCCTTCTGGGCCTTTTTCGCGACATTGTTGATGAGCCGCGAGCGCTCCGTCTCCGCCGACATGCCCGCCGCGCAGCTCAACACCGCGCAATCGACGCCCGCGGCGTCCATCATCGCCACGTGCGCGTCCATGTCGAACAGCAGCTTGTGCGTGGTGTAGCTGGGCGCGCCGTTCTCGTCATAGGTCAGGATCAGGCGATCGCCCGGGTCTTCCTTCACGAGTTCGCGTGGCGTAAAATGATGGTGAAAGTCGACGATCATAATTCCCTCTCCGGTTTCTTTTTGACGTCCGCCATCACAGCGGCAAGGCGAGCAGCGTGTCGATGCGCGAACTGTCGCAAATGACGATCCGTTCGATCAACTGGACCTGGTCCCCGATGTGTTTCCATACATCCATATAGCGACCTGTCGCGAACAGGGAAGTGGTTCCATCGCGCATGATGCGCGCCACCATGAAGGGGGCCTCGGAGCGGACTTTGTCGCCTTGGACGCCCAGAGTGCTGGGCGCCCCCAGAATGTGCCGATAGCCCTGCCGCTCGTAAATATTGGCCTGACGCAGGGCGGAGACCCGGTCGCGCAACATGCCTCTGGAGTCCGCGAATATCAGCGAAGCTTGCAGGCCTTCCGCGTAATTTTGCGCCGACGTGACGCGATAGAGGCAGTTGTCGGCGAAAAAATTCGGCCATTCCTCCAGCCGGTCGTCGTCGATGCAACGGGCATAATCGGCGTTGGCGCGCGTGATGGCGAAATAGAGATCGCGCATGATCAGATCCCCATGTTGGCGCGATAGGCTTTCCAGAAGCCGCGGATCGAGGCTTCCGTGACGCGGCTCTCGCTGCCGGTCGCGTCGTGGCCACCCATTTCGATGACGGATTGTTCGTCCGGCGCGCCAGCTACGCCGCGTTCAACGAAACCGCCAACGCAGCCATCCTCCATCGAGATGAAACCCGCCGGACCGATCAGATTGGCCTGCTTCAGGCGGGCCATGCGTTGTTCCGGCGTATCGTCGTCGAAGCCGAGCACCGTCCAGTTGAGATCGGCGCCGTCCGGACCGCGCGGCACGATCTGCCGCGTGGCGATGGAGTTCTGGATCTGCTGCAGAACGAAAGCCGGAAACACGCTGAGAATCTGTAGCGTGATTCCATCGGGATATTCCGCGAAGCCATGCAGCAGGGATGGATCGGCCAGCCGGTATTCGCTGTCGCTGCGGATCGCCTGATCGGAATATTCCGCGTTCGTCTTCGGTCCCTTGGCGATCTGCGAATAGCTCACATGATGACCGCCGCTCTCCGAGACGATGATGGCTCCGGTCTGTGACAGGCGGTTGATCTGAAAAGTCGTGAAAAACAGATGCAGGATGCTGGCGTGATAGCTGTCCTTGACGTTCTCGATGTAGAGCTTCCAGTTGTTTGGAAGCGCCTGCGTGAATCGGCTGAGCACGACCGCCTTGCGCCCGCGAAAGACGCGGCGGACGCGCGTCACGATTTCCTCGCCGAGATAATCGAGCAACGGCGGCGCTTCGGCGGAGAAGGTACCGAACACCATTCCCTCGATGATCTCGACCCTGAGCTTGCGCGGCCCATGGTCGGACATCTTGAACGTCGGGGGCATGCCGCCCTTGCCTTTGACGCCATTCTTGAAGGCGACTCCGGTCAGCGTGCCCTCGAGGTCGTAGCTCCAGGCGTGATAGACGCAAGCGAACTGCTTGGCGCCCTTGCCAGCGTTGTCGATGCAGATCATCGCGCCGCGATGAGCGCAGCGATTTTCAAAGGCGTGGATCGCGCCCTTGTCGTCGCGCGTCACGACAACCGGCGCCTCGCCGATGGCGGTGGCGCGCCAGTCGCCGGCTTCGGGCGCCTCCGTTTCCAGGCACAGATAGCTCCAGCACGGGCCCTGGAAGACCCGCTTCTGTTCGGCGGCGTAGACATCCTTGCGCTGGAAAGCCCAGTAGGGCACGCGGGTGAGGCCCTCAGGCCAGTCCGACGCCGCCCCGATGGCGGCCTGGTCAATGGCTGCGCTCATGCGTTTCCTCATTGTGTCGCGCGACAAAAGCGCCAATTGACTTGGCCGCCGCGCCGTCCAACATTCCCGCCGCCTTCGATATCGGGGTTTCGACCGAGGGTCCAGAACCACTTCGCCGCGGGGTTCGCCGCGACGCAAACGCCCGCGCCCGCGCGCGGAACCACCAAGGCGAGAGAACCATGAGCGACGACGTCAGGACCGCCAGCGCCCAGCCCCTTCCCTCCGACGCGCGCGCGCGCATGGAGGCGCTGAACAGCGAGGCCAAGCCTCTCAACATCTGGCTGCGCACGCAGGCCAATGCGCCGGCGCAACAGGCCTGGTTCAAGGAGACGGGCCTCGCCACGGCGGGGCATATCGCCGAGGGACGCGTCGCCGCCGGCCAGATGAAAGCCGTGCCGCATCTCTGGAAATGGAAGGAGATCTCTCCCTACCTCGACAAGATCGCGCGCATCGCGACCGAGGCTGACATTCCGCCGACGGAATTCGCCGATCGCCAGCAGTTCCTGCTGACCAACCCCGGCCTTGGCGGTCGGTTACAAGTCGCCGCCAGCATCCGCTGCGCCATTTCGATCTACAATCCTGGCGATCTCGCCCGCGCCCATCTGCACTCGCCCAACGCCAGCCGCACGATCCTGTCCGACAATGGCGGCTATACCACCGTCGAGGGCGAGCGCTGCATCGCCAATCGCGGCGATCTCATCCTGACGCCCAACGGCACATGGCACGACCACGGCAACGACGGCACTACACCGGTGGTCTGGATCGACACGCTCGACTGGCCGCTGATGGAGTTCCTCGACATCATCTGGCTCGACGAGGACATGCCGGGCGAGATGGGCGTCGACAACCGGCGCATGCAGCGTCCGAGTTCGCCCGACGGCTATTCGCACGACCTCTATGGCGTCGGCGGCATCATGCCGCGGATCGCCCTGCGCTCGCGCGGATTCGGCAAGGGCACCAGCCCCTATTTCCATTATCGCGGAGAAGACATCAAAGAGGCGCTGCTGGTCCTGCGCGATGAGGAAGGCGATCCCCACGAAGGCATCGCGCTCGGCCTCGTCAATCCGGCGACCGGCGGGGCGGTGTTTCCGACGCTGACCTATGGGGCGCAACTCATCCGCGCCGGCGAGGAGACGCAATTCAAGCGCGAGACCTCAAGCACGGTTTACGTCTGCATCTCCGGCCGGGGCGAAACCGAGATCGCCGGCCAAATCTTCAAGTGGGAGGAAAACGACATCTTCGTCGTTCCGAATTTTCTCTGGCGCAGGCATGTCGCCAAAGGCCCGGCGGACGCCGTGCTCTACACCATGAGCGACGCGCCCCTGCTTGAAAAGATCGGGCAGTATCGCGCGCAGGGCATGGATCCGAAGGGCAAGGTGACGAATATCGTGGCGTGAGCGCCCGACAAGGAGAATTGAGGCCATGGCCTTCGACGACAAGGCTGCTCAGCGAATTCGGCGGATTTTCTTCGGGCGCGAGGACGTTGTTGAAAAGAAGATGATGGGCGGCCTGTGTTTCATGCTGGGCGACGCCATGTGCTGCGGCCTGACCGGCGACGCGCTGATGGTGCGCGTCGGCAAGGATGCTCACGCGGAGGCGCTAACGCAACCTCACGCGCGACCAATGACCTTCACGGGTCGCCCCTTGGCGGGTTTCGTCTTCGTCGATCCCGCTGGCTATCGCGACGACGGCGCGCTCGCTGCGTGGGTCAAGCGCGGGATGGATTTTGTCGCGACGTTGCCGCCCAAAAAAGCGGTCGCGAAAAATCCGCGGCTAAAGAAGGCGGGAGTTGTCGACGCGCGAAAAGCCTAAACGCTCACTCCGGCAACATGCCCTTTGATTTCCGGATGGCCGCGGCCTCGGATTTTGTTGTGCTCGATATCGGCCTCCCCGATCTCGACGGTTTCGACGTCTGCCGCGAGATCCGAAAATCCTCCCAAGTCCCCATCCTTTTTCTCACATCCCGGACGGAAGAAATCGACCGGGTGGTGGGGCTCGAACTCGGTGCGGACGACTACATGCCGAAGCCGTTCAGTCCCCGGGAACTCGTGGCGAGGATCAAGGCGATCATGCGCCGGTCGAACATCTATCGGGAACCTGCGCCCGCCGGCCTTGTCCTCGACCGGGATTCTTTCACGGCCTCCGTGGACGGGCGGGCGATGGAGCTTTCGCGCACCGAGTTCGAACTGCTCACCCTCCTTGCAGGCCAGCCCGGAAGAGTGTTCTCACGCGGGCAAATCCTCGACGGGGCCTGGCAGGACGGGGGATGCGTCACGGACCGCACCGTGGACGCCCACATCAAATCCCTCCGGAAAAA
>CAISJZ010000495.1 GCA_903885755.1 uncultured Hyphomicrobiales bacterium
CCACTGTGAACATCCTTCCAGCCCCTCCATGCCATCAAACGGCATCGAGGCGGCCTATCAGGACCGGTACACTTTTGCGCCGCCTCATTGAGGCAAATCACAGCCGGTTCAGTGGTACACTTTGCGCCCGCGCTTTATACATTGAAACCGAGCAACTACCGCCGCTCTATGCGCGCATCATGGGCGCGCGTTTCAGGACCCTCCCGCCTTCCCTGCAAGCGATGCACGACGTGCTTGCCGATGGCGGCGCGACCGGCAAGGCGACCGTCATCCGCGGTCGCAACTTTTTCGCGCGCGTGATCGCCTGGCTATTTGAATTTCCGCCGGAAGGTGAACATGAAGTCCATGTTTCCTTTCAGGAAAGGGACGGAGTGGAGACCTGGACGCGCGATTTCGGCGGGAGCGTCTTTCGCAGCAGCCTGTCGCAAAGGAGCGCGTATCTGGTCGAACGCTTTGGCCCTTTGCGCTTCGTGTTCGATCTACTAGGCGAGGCGGATGGGTTGTCGATGAGCCTGCGGCGATGGTGGGTTGGCCCCGTTCCCCTGCCCCGGTCCTGGGCGCCGCGATCGCCCGCGCGCGAATGGGAAGTCGACGGCACGTTCTGGTTCGACGTGCCGATTTCCGCACCGCTGATTGGCCTTATCATGCAATACAAAGGCTGGTTGGTTCAGTGTTGACGACAGGATCGGCACACAAAATCAAAGAGGCCCGGAACGGCGGGGGAACCGTTCCGGGCCAGATCGTCAGCCTTCGCAGGGGGGCTTCCGCTGACGAATTCCTATTCCGCGCATTCGAGCTTGCGGGCGATCGCGATCTTGCCGCCCGATTGCACCGTTCTGCGGGTGACGTAAACGCAATCCTCGTCGTCGGCGCCGAAGGCCGGCTGGACGGTGACGCCGCGCGTAATGGTCAACGGCCTCGCGGCCGGGTTTGCTTCATGATCCGTGCCGAGCGAAATCGCCGCCGTCGCCGTGCCCGCGCCGAGCGCAAGAACCGCCAGACCGGCGATGATCATATTGCGGACTTCATTGCCGTTTGTATTGTTATTCGTAGCCATGTTCGCCTCCCGGGCTTCCATGTTCAACGTTTCAATACCGCGCCAGTTCCAGATCGATTGATGTGCGCCGTCACACGCGGCGTGTCCGGATGATCGACTGTTGAGATATACGTATTGACTTGGCGTATTGTTCCGCTTTTCACGCGAACGTGACTGTCGAGCTTGACGAACCGCCCCGGCGCGCCCACACCCAAGGCCATGATGACACCAATAAATGCCCAGATTTCAAGGTCATCCGGGAATCTGATCGCCGACCGTCGCTTCGCCTGGGGCGAGGCCGCCGCGCGCGATGGCGACCACATCGCCGCTGTTGACCTGTTCCTGCAAACGCTCGAGCTCGCGCCCGAATGGGCGCCGGGCTGGCTGGCGCTTGGCGAGGCGCGCCAGAGGTCAGGCGACGCCGCTGGCGCGCGCGAGGCCTTCGCCTGCGCCGATATGCTCGACCCCGCGGGCGAACTCGGCGTCGGCCTCCGCCTCGCCGCGCTTGGCGCTGGCGATTGTCCCGCGTCGGCGCCCGCGGCTTATGTGCGCGATCTCTTCGATCAGTACGCCGCACGCTTCGACGCGCATCTCGTCGGCGCGCTCGCCTATCGCGGCCCCGACATCCTGCGCGCGGCGGTCGAGCGGGCCTGCGCGCTGATTTCGCGCACGCCGCGCTTCGGCGCCATGCTGGACCTTGGCTGCGGCACCGGTCTCGCCGCGCGCGCCTTCGCGCCGCTTGTGGGGGCCATCGCGGGCGTTGATCTGTCGCCGGCCATGATCGCCGAGGCTGGCAAGACCGATCTCTACGCGCTGCTCGCCGCGGGCGATCTCGTCGCCTTTCTCGACGCCTGCCCGGCGGGCGGCGCCGATCTCGCCGTCGCGGCGGATGTGTTCGTCTATATCGGCGATCTCGCGCCGGGCCTCGCCGCGTGTTTCCGCGCCCTTTCGCCGGGCGGCCTTCTGGCTTTCACGACACAGGCGACGAGGGACGGCGACTGGCGCGTCGGCGGCGACCTTCGCTATGTCCATTCGCAAGCGTATATCCGCCGCGCCGCCGAGGCGGTCGGTTTCCAGACCGTGCTGCTGGAGACGGCCTCCACGCGCCGCGACGCCGGCGTCGAGGTGCCGGGTCTGGTCGCCGTGCTGGCGCGCCCCTAGTCTGGCGGCGTGACGCGATTCCCCAACGCCCTGCTTCCCCAAGCCTTCCGCGACTGGTTCGCGGCGCGCGGCTGGACGCCGCGATCACACCAACTCGAATTGTTGTGGCGCGCCAGCGCCGGAGAGAGCGCGCTGCTGATCGCGCCCACCGGCGCGGGCAAGACGCTCGCGGGGTTTCTGCCGACGCTCGTGGAGCTCGCGGCGCGCAAAACGAAGCGCGCGCGCGGCGAGGGTCTGCACACGCTCTACATCTCGCCGCTGAAGGCGCTGGCGAGCGATGTCGCGCGCAATCTGGAGATTCCCGTCGCCGAGCTGAAGCTCGGCATTCGCGTCGAGACCCGCACCGGCGACACGCCGACCTCCAAGCGCTTGCGGCAACGGCACGATCCGCCGGACATTCTGCTGACCACGCCGGAGCAGCTCGCCCTGCTGCTGGCGAGCGCCGACGCGCCAACCCTGTTCGCGACCCTGCGCCGCGTGGTGCTCGACGAATTGCACGCCATCGTCACCTCGAAACGCGGCGACCTGCTCGCGCTCGATCTGGCGCGTCTGCGAACACTGGCGCCGGAGGCGACCATGGTGGGCCTGTCGGCCACCGTGCGCGACCCCGACGAGTTGCGGCGCTGGCTCGTGCCGCGCCACTCGGACAGACAGGCCGCGCTTGTCGTCGCGCCACCGGGCGCGCCCGCCGACCTCTCCATGCTGGACACGCGCGAGCGCTTGCCGTGGGCGGGGCATGGCGCCGCGCACGCGATCCATGAAATTTATGAGCGCATCAAGGGCGCGAAAACGACGCTCGTCTTCGTCAACACCCGCGCGCAGGCCGAAGCGATTTTCCAGCAACTCTGGCGCATCAACGACGACGGACTCGCCATCGCGCTGCATCACGGCTCGCTCGACGCCGGCCAGCGCCGCAAGGTCGAGGCGGCCATGGTCGCGGGCAAATTGAAGGCCGTCGTCTGCACCTCGACGCTCGATCTCGGCATCGATTGGGGCGATGTCGATCTCGTCATCAATGTCGGCGCGCCGAAGGGAGCCTCCCGCCTGCTGCAACGCATCGGCCGCGCCAACCATCGGCTGGACGAACCCTCGCGCGCGATCCTCGTGCCCGCCAACCGCTTCGAGGTGCTGGAGTGCCGCGCCGCCATCGACGCGGCCGAGGTGGGGGCGCAGGATACGCAACTGGCGCGCGAAGGCGGCCTCGACGTGCTCTGCCAGCACATCCTTGGCATGGCCTGCGCCGGCCCGCTCGACGCCGAAGCGCTGTATGACGAAGTGATCTCCGCGGAGCCCTATGCCGGTTTGCCGCGCGAAATGTTCGACGCGGCGCTCGATTTCGTCGCCACCGGCGGCTACGCGCTCAGGACCTATGATCGTTTCGCCAAGATCAAGCGGATGCAGGATGGCCGCTGGCGCATCGCAAATCCCAAGGTCGCGCAAGCCTATCGCATGAACGTCGGCACGATCGTCGAATCGGAAATGCTGCGGGTGCGCCTCGTGCGCGGCGCGGGGCCCACGGCGCCGCCGGGCGCGCCGCGCGGCGGCCAGCGCCTCATCAACTATCCCGCCAAACTCGCAACCGCGTCGGCGCCCAGCGCCGCCTATACCGGCCGGGTGACGCGCGGAGGCCGCGTGCTCGGGGAAATCGAGGAGTATTTCCTGGAAATGCTGTCGCCCGGCGACACGTTTCTGTTCGGCGGCGAAATCCTGTCGCTGGTCGGCATTGTCGAGAACGAGGCGCATGTGGCGCGCGCCCGCTCCGATTCGCCCAAGGTGCCGTCCTACGCCGGCGGAAAATTTCCGCTCTCGACCTATCTCGCCGCGCGCGTGCGCGAGATCATTTCAACGCCGGCCAAATGGAAGAAATTGCCGGAGCAGGTGCGCGACTGGCTTGCCCTGCAACGCGACAAATCCATCCTGCCGCCCGCCGACCGCCTGCTGGTCGAGACCTTTCCCCGGGGCAATCGCTATTTTCTCGTCTGCTATCCCTTCGAGGGCCGACTGGCGCACCAGACGCTCGGCATGTTGCTGACGCGGCGCATGGAGCGCATGGGCCTCAAGCCGCAGGGTTTTGTCGCCAATGAATACGCGCTGGCGATCTGGTCGCTGGCGGACGCGGGGTCGCGCGCCAAATCCGGCGGATTCGCGATGGGCGATCTGTTCGCGCGCGACATGCTCGGCGACGATCTCGAGGAATGGCTGGACGAATCGGCGCTGATGAAACGCACGTTCCGCAATTGCGCCGTCATTTCCGGCCTGATCGAGCGGCGCTTTCCCGGCAAGGAGAAATCCGGGCGACAGGTGACGATCTCCACCGATCTCATCTACGACGTGCTGCGCCGTCACCAGCCCGATCACATTTTGCTGCGCGCCGCGCGCGCCGACGCGCTGACGGGCCTGCTGGATCTGGCGCGCCTCGCCGACATGCTGGGGCGGGTCGAGGGCAAGATCGTTCACCAGAATCTGGAGCGGATATCTCCACTGGCGGTGCCGGTGATGCTGGAAATCGGTCGCGAGCCGGTCTATGGCGAGGCTCAGGATCAGATTCTCGCGGAGGCGGCGAGCGCTTTGATCGAGGATGCCAGGGCATGACGGCGACGATGGCGGGAGTTGGTGAAAATGCGAACGCGCCCGACGCGTCGTCCTTCGACCTTGCCGGCCTTTGCGTGACGCCCGACCCCGCGGGCGCGCTGTGGATCGAGGCCGAGCGGATGCTTGTCGTCGCTGATCTGCATCTTGAAAAAGGCTCGGCCTATGCGGAGCGGCGGGTCATGCTGCCGCCTTACGACACGGCGGCGACGCTGGCGCGACTGGCTGCGGTTGTTGGCCGTTATCGTCCCCGCGTCGTCGTGGCGCTCGGCGATTCCTTCCACGACATCCGCGCGGGCGACCGCATGGGGAATGACGACCGCGCGGGACTGCGGGCGATGACCGCTGGCCGGGAGTGGGTCTGGATCGCCGGCAATCACGACCCCGCGCCGCCGGAGGGTCTGGGCGGGATCGCGCTGAACGAATTGCCGATTGGCGCCGCGGTTCTGCGGCACGAGCCCGGCGGCGCGCTGGACGGGCGCATGGCGCGAGGCGAAATCGCGGGGCATCTGCATCCCGTCGCGCGCGTCTGGTCGGACTCGGGCTCGACCCGGCGGCGCTGCTTTGTCAGCGATGGCGCGCGCTGCGTGCTGCCCGCCTTTGGCGCCTATGCCGGCGGGCTCAACATCCGCGATGTGGCTTTTGGCGCGCTGTTTTCATCGGCGCCCCGCGCCTACGCGCTGGGACGCGACCGGGTGTTTTGCGTGCCGCTGTCGCGTTGCGCGCCGGATTAGCGAGGACGCAAGAAATCGTTGAAAGTTTTGCCGTCCAATCGCTTCCGCTACCTAGATCGGTATCTTTCGCGATGCCATTCGAGGTAACCGCGCGTTTTTTCCGATGGTTGCTTCAGGAGCTTTTGATTGTTTAAGTTCAATAGTCCGCGTGTTCTCTCATCAATGCCGTCAGCAACCAACATTGTACCGTCATTTTCGAAAGAGATCAGGAACTTATCAAATAGAGCATCTAGGTGGGCGCTCAACAAAAGCCCGTTGTGTGGATCGATCTGCTGTCCGCGATCGCTGTCCTGATGGGGTCTAATGTGTGAAGCGCGCAGCAATTGGCGCGTTGAAATCCCCAAAACAGAACATTGCGCGTCCCAGCGATCTTCCA
>CAISJZ010000496.1 GCA_903885755.1 uncultured Hyphomicrobiales bacterium
GCGGCGGCGCTCTTCGCGCTCTTCGTGATCAAGCCGGTCCGCGCACGCCATGTCGCGGCCTCACAGGGGCCCGCGCAATCCGCCGCGGCGCCCGCGCGGGCGGCGTGATAAACCCCTCGCGCCAACCAATCGGGTTGGCGCGAGGGTCCTTTCGCTTTCCCGCCGCCCCCCGACCTGATAGAAAAACACTTCGGGGAGGCGTGGGGTTCCACGCGCCGGGAAGGGGAAGCCAATGTTGAGCGTTCGTTTCACGCGACTTGTCGCCGCGTTGATGTTTGTCGCCGGTCCGGGGGGAGCGGCGCTCGCCGCCGATCCCTACAAGATCAACGTCATCAGCCCGCTGACGGGCGGCGGATCTTTTCTCGGCAAGGGGCAGCAGCAGACGCTCGAAGCCTTCAAGGCCCTGACCAACAGGGATGGCGGCATCGCTGGGCGCGATATCGATTTTGTCTACAACGACGACCAGTCGAGCCCGCAAACCGCGGTGCAACTTGCCAACGCCGTTCTCGCGCAAAAGCCGTCCGTCATGATCGGTTCGAGCCTTGTCGCCATGTGCAACGCCATCGCGCCGCTGCTGAAGTCGGGACCATTTGACTATTGCCTGTCGCCGGGAGTTCATCCGCCCGCCGGTTCATTCCAGTTCTCGACGAATATCGACACGCGCGATCTCATGGATGTGCTGCTGCGCTATTTTCGCCTGCGCGGGATCACCAAGATCGCGTTCATGACCTCGACCGACGCGTCGGGCCAGGACGCCGAACACGGCTTCGACGAGATGCTGAAGCAGCCGGAAAACGCCGGCCTCTCCATCGTCGAGCGCCAGCGCTTCAACCCGACCGACGTTTCCGTTTCGGCGCAGATCGAGCGTATCAAGGCCGCGAACCCGCAAGCCTTTGTCGCCTGGTCGACCGGCGCGCCGATCGCCACGATCCTCAAGGCCGTGTTTCAGGCGGGACTCGACGTTCCCTTCGCCACCACCAACGGCAACCAGACTTTCGCGCAATTTGATCAATACAAGGACTTCATGCCGAAGGAAGTGCTCATCCCGACCTCCGTGTATCTGGAGCACGAAGGCCTCTACAAACTGGATCCGCTGGTCGAGGAGCAGCAGGCTAAGTTCTATGCGGCGCACAAGGCGGCGGGCATCATTCCCGACAACATGGCGGCGCTCGTCTGGGATCCGGCCAATCTGGTTGTCTCCGCGCTGCGCAAGCTCGGCCCCGACGCGACCGCGGAGCAGGTTCGCGCCTGGGTGGCCGATCAAACGAGTTACGCCGGCGTGACGGGGATCTACGATTTCAAGTCGGTTCCCCAGCGCGGACTGACCAACAAGAACGCGATTGTCTCGCGCTGGGACGCAGGCAGGCACAACTGGCTTCCCGTGAGCCAGCCGACCGGCCTGCCGCTGTCGAAGTAATGGTTCGGGCCCGCGCGTGATCGGCGTCATTCAAATCATCATTGGCGGCCTGTTGCAGGGCGGCGTCTTCGCCGCCGTCGCGCTGGGGTTTTCGCTCGTCTATCGCGTCACCGGCGTGATAAATCTCTCCCAGGGTGCGTTCTGTGTCCTGGGCGCGATGGGCATGTATTTCTTCCAGGTGGCGTTCGGCTGGCCAACGCCGATCGCGGCGGCGGCGGCGATCGTTTCGGTCGTCGCGTTTGGTCTCATCGTCGGCGCGACCACTTTTGTTCCAGCGGTTTCGCATCTGCCGGTCAGCAGCACGCTCGTGCTGACGGCGGGGTTGCTGACCTTTTTCGAGGGCGTCGCGCTGATCGTCTGGGGCAACCAGCCATACGCCTTGCCGCCTTTTTCGGGCGAGGCGCCGATCGCGTTTGGCGCGCTGCGCATACCCACGCAGGGGCTGTGGCTCGCCGGCGGTTCGGCCGCGATGATCGCGGGCCTGTGGACTCTCGTCAACAAGACATCGCTCGGACGCGCCTTGCAGGCCTGCGCTGAAAACGCCATGGCCGCGCGGCTCATGGGCATTGACGTGCCGCGCATGATGTTGCTGTCGTTCGGTCTCGCCGCCGCCATCGGCGCGACCAGCGGACTGCTCGTCGCGCCCATCACGTCGTTGCAATTTGATTCCGGGGGCTTTTTTACCACGTCGGGCTTCATCGCCGTCGCCATCGGCGGCATGGGCAGTTTCGCCGGCTCCATCGTTGGCGGTCTGTTGTTGGGCGTATCCGAACAGCTTGCCGCCTATTACGTCTCCTCGCTGTTCGCCAATACGTTCGCGCTGCTTCTGCTGCTGGCGATGCTGCTCTGGCGGCCAGCAGGTCTGTTTTCCAGCGGACCGACGCGCCGCGTCGATGTGCGATCCGAGGTCGTGGTGCATCGCGCGCTGATCCGTCTGAACGATCGTCGCGCGATCATGCTCGGTGGCGGGTTGCTGCTCGTTCTTGGCGTGCTGCCACTGCTGCCGCTGCCGAATGGCGTCCTCGGCTCGCTGACGATTTCTATGATCCTGTTTCTCGCCGTGCTCGGTCTCGACGTGCTCATGGGCTATGCCGGCCAGGTCAGTCTCGGGCAGGCCGGGTTCATGGCGATTGGCGGATACGCCGCCGCGATCCTCGCGACCAACTACGACTGGCCGCCGCTGGCCGGCGCCGTCGCGGCCATGGCGATCAGCATTGTCTGCGCGCTCGGCCTGTCGCTGGTGACGGGCCGCCTGCGCGGACATTATCTCGCGCTGGCGACGCTGACCTTCGGCCTGCTCGTCGACTCGCTGACGGTGGGCCTCATCGATCTTACCGGCGGTCCGTCGGGCCTCGTTGGCATTCCCTCCTTCTCGGTAGGGTCCTTCGAGTTCGACACGGCGGAGCGCATGTACTGGCTGGCGCTCGGCATCGCCGCGGTGTGCATCTTCATTCTGGAAGGCGGCATCCGCTCGCAGTTTGGCCGTGCGCTGCAGGCGGTGCGAACGGATCAACTCGCCGCCGCGGCGCTTGGCGTCAACTTGGGTCGCATCAAGGTCGCGGCCCTGTGCATCTCGGCCGCCCTGGCCTCGCTGTCGGGGTCGCTGTACGCCTTCAACTTCCACTTCCTGTCGCCCGAGATGGTGGCGACGCCGCGCTCCTTCGAGATGATCGCCATGCTGGTGCTGGGCGGCGAGGGCACGCTGATCGGCGGACTCTTCGGCGCGCTCGTGCTGACCATGCTGCCGACGCTTGTGCAAGGGCTGGCGCTCTACAAGACCGCGGCCGAGGGCGCGTTGCTCGTCGGGACGTTTCTCTATCTTCCCGAAGGCCTGTTCGGTCGCTTCGCGATTTTCGTGTCGCGAATTGGCGGCGGCGCGCGCCCGCGCCTTGAAGCCGCGAAGGCTCCCTCGCCATGACGGCGCCCGCTCTGGAAATCGTGGCGGTGTCGCGCCGTTTTGGCGGCTTGCTTGCCGTCGATGATGTAACCTTTTCGATCGCGCAAGGGGGACTGAGCGCGCTCATCGGCCCCAATGGCGCGGGCAAGACAACGCTGTTCAACGCGATTACCAACCTCTTTCCGCCTTCCTCAGGGGAGGTTCGGTTCTTTGGCCAGTCGCTCGCGGGTCTCGACGGGCATCGCATGGCCGAACTCGGATTGGTGCGGACCTTTCAGACCGCGCGCGTGTTTCCGGGCATGACCGTGCTTGAAAACGCGCTCGCGGGCGCGCATCTGCACGTTCGTTCGCACCCTGTGTCGCAGATGTTTCGGCTGCCGGCCGCGCGGGCGGAAGAGCGCAAGCTGAGCGAGAAGGCCAGCGCGTTGATCGAACTCATCGGGCTGTCGGCGTTTCGCGACGCCGCCGCGACAGACCTGCCCATGGGCGCGCAGAAGAACCTCGAGGTCGTGCGCGCGCTGATGGCCAATCCGCGGATGCTGCTGCTGGATGAACCGGCCGCCGGATTGAACGACAGCGAGACCGCCGACCTCGCCGCGCTCCTGACGGCTATCCGCGACATTGGCGTGACGATCATGGTCGTTGAACACAATATGTCCCTGGTGATGGGGATCGCCGATCAGGTGATCGTGCTCGACGCCGGCAAGCTCGTGGCCATCGGGTCCCCCGCGCAAATCCAGAGCGATCCCAGGGTGATCGAGGCCTACGTCGGGCTGGAGGCCTAGAATGCTCGCGACAAGTCATCTGTCAGCCGGCTACGGTCACGACACCGTTCTTCATGATATAAACATCACGGTGGCGCCGGGCGAGATCGTCGCGCTGATCGGCGCCAATGGCGCCGGCAAATCCACGCTGGTCAAAACGATCGCCGGACTGTTGCCGGCGCGCGCGGGCGAGGTCACGCTCGGGGGCGAGCGCATCGACGCGCTGACGCCGCGCGAGCGCGTGCTGCGCGGGGTCTGTCTCGTGCCGGAGGGCCGGCAGACCTTTGGCGGTCTGACCATCGAGGCCAATCTGCGTCTCGGCGCCTATGCCAACAAATCGCTGGACGAGGCGGCCGTGCGCGCGCTGATGGACGAGGCCTGCAAGCCTTTCCCCATTCTGTTGCCGCGCAGGCATGAACCCTGCGGCAATCTGTCCGGTGGTCAACAGCAGATGCTCGCCATCGCGCGCGGCCTGATGTCGCGGCCGAGGGCGCTGCTCCTCGACGAGCCCTCGCTCGGGCTCGCGCCTGCGCTCGTCTCTGAAATTTTTCGCCTGATCGCGGAATTGCGCGAGCGCGGCTTCGCCATTCTGCTGTCGGAGCAGAACGCCCGGCAAAGTCTGGCGATTTCCGACCGCGCCTATGTCATCGAAAACGGGCGGATTACCGCGAGTGGCATCTCCCGGGATATTCTGGCATCGGCGGACATCGCCGAAAAATACCTCGGGGTCGGGCACAGGGTCGGCGACGCCGGCGGCGCCAGACAGATCGCCATGACGGCGCGCTTGCGGGAGATCATGGCCGCGCGGTAGAGAACTCCCGATCAAGGGAGCGCAAATGCAGGGATGCCGACTGGCCGTCGATATCGGCGGAACCTTCACCGATGTCGTGCTTGAAATGCCCGCGGGGTTCGTTTCCGACAAGGTGCTGACGACGCCCGAAGCGCCGGAACAGGGCGTCCTCAACGGCGTCGGCAAGGTTCTGGCGCGGGCGGGAATATCGGCGGCGAATATCGCCGTCGCCATTCATGGCGCGACGCTGGCCACCAACGCGATCATTGAGCGACGCGGCGCGCGCACCGCGCTGATCGCGACCCGGGGCTTTCGCGACACACTTGAATTCGCCTTTGGCCACAGGTTCGATCAATATGATTTGCTGATGGAGCGGCCCGAACCCCTGGCGCCGCGACCGCTGCGCTTCGAGGCTCCCGAGCGCATCGCGGCGGATGGCTCCATCCTGCTGCCGCTCGACGAAGTCGCGATACGCGAACTCGCGCAAAAGTTGCTTGCGTTGAAGGTTGAATCCGTCGCCCTGTCGTTCATTCACGCCTATCGCAATCCCGTTCACGAGGCGCGGGCGCGAGACATTCTGCTGGAGGAATATCCCGACCTCTATGTCAGTGTTTCTCATGAATTGTGCCCGGAAATCCGCGAATACGAGCGCGCCTCGACAACCGTCGGCAATGCCTATGTGCAGCCGCTGATTGCTTCCTATCTCGGACGGTTGACGGATGGCCTGCGGGGCATGGGCCTGACCGCGCCTTTGCTGATGATCATGTCGAGCGGATCGCTGACATCGGTCGAGACCGCCAAGCGATTTCCCATTCGTCTCGTTGAATCCGGTCCCGCCGGCGGCGCAATTCTGGGCCAGCACGTGGCCAGACAGATCGGCGCCAACCGCGCCATCGCCCTCGACATGGGCGGCACGACGGCGAAGATCATCCTGCTGAACGAGTTCGAGCCGCGTCACGCGCGCTCGATGGAAGTCGCGCGCGTGCATCGTTTTCTCGCTGGCAGCGGATTGCCCTTGCGAATCCCCGTGATCGACATGATCGAAATCGGGGCGGGCGGCGGCTCCATCGCCAGCGTCGATCCGATTGGCCGGATCGTCGTGGGTCCACGCAGCGCAGGCGCTTCGCCGGGACCCGCGTGTTATGGCCTTGGCGGACAATCGCCAACGATCACCGACGCCGATCTGCTGCTCGGCAAGCTCGATCCGGAAGCCTTCGCGGGCGGCTCCATGCGTCTCGACGAGCGGCGCGCGCGCGCGGCGATCGAAAAAGACGTTGGCGCGACGGTCGGTATAGACGCGGCGACCGCGGCGGCCGGCATTGTCGAAATCGTCGACGAGAACATGGCGAACGCGACGCGCGTTCACGCCAGCGATCACGGCGACGAAATTGAATCGCGCACGCTGATCGCCACGGGCGGCGCCGCGCCGCTGCACGCGGGGCGTATCGCGCGCAAGCTTGGCATCGATCGCATCGTGATTCCAACCGGCGCGGGGGTTGGCTCAGCGCACGGGTTCTTGAAGGCGCCCGTCGCCTATGAGGCCGTCGGCTCGCACGTGGTGTCGCTCAAATCATTCGACGCGGCGGCGATCAACGCGGTCTTCGCGCGTCTGCGGGCGGACGCGCGGAGCATCGTCGAACTCGCGAAGGGCTATGGAGACATTCGCGAACGCCGCTACGCCGACATGCGCTATCGCGGGCAGGGGCACGATCTCTCCGTCGCGCTGCCGGTGCGTGATTATGGCACGGACGATGGCGAGGCGCTCGGCGCGCTTTTCGACGAAACCTACAAGCGCGTTTACAATCGTACCATTCCTGGTCTCGCGGTCGAGGCGCTGACTTGGACGCTGGTTCTCTCCCGCGCGCCGCCACCGCGTGATCTCGATGACAATCAACGGGATGTCGTGGCGACGCCGGCGCCCATGACCGCCTCGAAGAATGTTTTCGACGCCGACATCGGAAAGATCGTCGAGGCCCAGGTGCTGCGGCGAGAAATGCTGAAGCCGGGCATGACCTTCACCGGCCCCGCGCTGGTCGTGGAAGACCAGACAACAACGTTTGCGCCATCAGATTTCGATGGTGTCGTCAGTCGGCATGGCCATATCGTTCTGACGCGGCGGAGCCAGGCATGAGCAAAGGGTTCGAACTCATTCGTCGTCAGGTCATGTGGGACCGTCTGATCTCGCTTGTCGAGGAACAGGCGCGCACGCTCATGCGCGTCGCGTTCTCGACCGTGGTGCGCGAGGCGGGCGACCTGTCCGCGGGCGTCTTCAACGCGCGCGGCGAAATGCTGGCGCAGGCGGTCACCGGCACGCCCGGTCACGTCAATTCCATGGCGCGCTCAGTCAAGCATTTCATCGCGGAGTTTCCGCTTGAAACCATGCGAGAGGGCGACGCCTATATCACCAACGATCCCTGGAAGGGCACGGGGCATCTCTTCGATTTCACCGTGGTCTCGCCGGCCTTTCACAAGGGGCGGCTGGTCGCTTTGTTCGCGGCGACGGCGCATGTCGCCGATATCGGCGGCAACGGGCCTTCGCCGGATTCGCGCGATGTTTTCGCCGAGGGCCTGTTCATACCGCTGACGCCGCTGGTGATCGGTGGTGAAATGAACGCGTTGCTGATGAAGCTGGCGCGCGCCAATAGCCGCGAACCAGACAAGCTGGAGGGCGATATTCACGCCCTCGTCGCCAGCAACGAGACCGGCGCGGCGCGGCTGACACGCATGATGGATGAATACGATCTTGAGTCGCTTGAGGCCCTGAGCGCGCATATTCTGGAGACCACCGATCGCTCGATGCGCGAGGCCATCGCCGCGCTGCCTAAGGGCACATGGAAAAGCTCCATGCGGATCGATGGATTTGATGAGCCCATCGACTTCGTCGCCGCGCTGACAATCGACGACGAGGCGATCCATGTCGATTTTTCCGGCACCTCGCCGATGTCGAAATATGGCGTCAATTGCCCGTTGTGCTATGCCGACGCCTACACGACATTCGGCGTCAAATGTATTGTCGCGCCGCGTCTCGCGCACAATCACGCGGTGCTATCGCGCATCAAGGTGACGGCGCCGGAGGGCTGCATTCTCAACGCGCCGCCGCCCGCGCCCGTGACGGCGCGCGCCATCATCGGACAGATGCTGCCCGATGTTGTGTTTGGCTGTTTCGACAAGGCCCGCGTCGGTCTCGCGCCCGCCGAGGGCACGGCGGCGAGTTGGACGTTGCGTTTCGCCGGGGGCGGCGCGCTCACGAACAATCGGGGGTCGACATTCGCGGCCCAGAGTTTTCAGAGCGGCGGCATGGGCGCGCATCCCCTTGGCGATGGCCTCGCTGCGACACCGTTTCCCTCCGGCGTGCGCGCCATCGCGGTCGAGATCACCGAGGCGCTGACGCCGCTGGTGTTCTGGAAAAAGGAGTTGCGCGCTGATTCCGGTGGGCCCGGACGAACGCGCGGCGGGCTCGGGCAGGTCATCGAGGTGGGCAGTCGCGAGGACGCGCCCTTCGCGCTCTTCGCGCGATTCGAGCGGGTGGACCACGCGGCGCGCGGCCGCGCCGGCGGCGCCGATGGGGCGGCGGGCGTATTGCGGCTTGCCTCGGGCAAATCGCTCAAGCCCAAGGGCACGCATGTCATTGCACCCGGCGATCGGCTGATTGCTGAAATGCCCGGCGGTGGCGGCTATGGCTCGCCGCTGGAGCGCGATCCGGACGCCGTCGCGCGCGATCTGCGCGATGGCTATATCAGCGCGGACGCCGCGCGCGGCGCCTACAAGGTAGCGACGCGAGCGGATTTCAGCGTGGATGTCGAGGCGACGCGTGTGTTGCGGGCCGGTCAGGCGGGCTTGACGTAATATTCCCCATCATCGCTGCGCTCGACGAGGTCCAGTTCGCGAAGACGCTCGATTTCCAGCACGATCTCGCGACCATCGCGGCTGCCGACCGCCGTCATGATTTTCGCGAAATGCATGGGACCGGATTCCAGCGCCTGCCGCACGGTTTGATAGCGCGCCGGGCCGGTGATATGCGGCGCCGCGGGCACGCGTGTGGTGATGCCCTTGCCGCGCGACATGGGGAAGGTGAGATCAAAGCCCGCCTTGGCGCCAATGCCGCGCGCGGGCGCCGAGGGGTCCATGGGCATGACGCGCATGTTGGGCAGAACGAGAATATCCCTGTCCGCCTGAAAGCGCGCGGACATGGCCCATTCCAATTCGACGCTGGAGCGCACGTCGATATCCTCGTCGGTGACGAAGACGTGCTTGGCTGACCGCACCGCGCCAAGCACCAGCGCGATGACCGCGCGCGCGTCGCCGTCGGAGGTCTTGCGGATGGCGACGCGCACATGGCCGCTGGCGCCAGGGCCGCCGGGAATGTGAACCTCGGTGGGGATGAGATTCGCGCCACGCAGCAGCGTGAAAATTTCCGCCTCCAGTTGCACCTCGCGCATGGGCACGCTGTCGCATTCGGCGAGCTTGCGGCCGATGCCATGTTTGACGGTCTGATACATAGGATCGCGGCGATGGGTGATCGCCGTGCAATGGAAAATCGGATCGCCGTGCATGGGGCCATAAAAACCCATGTATTCGCCGTAGGGGCCTTCCTGTTCGATATAACCGCGCGCGTCGAAATAGCCTTCGAGCACGACCTCGGCGTCGGCGGGCACGTAGATGTCGTTGGTGACGCATTTGACCACGGGCACGGGCTCGCCGCGAAACGTGCCGACCCGGTCGATCTCCTGACCGCCGGCGCGGGTTGTCGCCGCCATGAAGTCCATGGGGTGCGCGCCAATGGTGAAGCTGATCGGCAGGGTTTCGCCGCGCTCGACGCAGCCGAGATAGATGGCGCGCAAGTCCGATGGCGCGGTCACGTTGACGCCGCAGCGGTCCTTGCCGCGCAGCATGAGTCGGCGACAGCCGACATTGCTGCGCTTGGTGACGGGATCGATGACGTAATCAATGCCGCTCGAAATGTAGGGCGCGCCATCATATTCGTGCTGGACGTGGAAGGGCAGGCGCGTCAGGTCGATCTGGTCGCCCGTCAGAACCACCTCCTGCACCGGCGCGTCGCCGCCGGGCACGACAAAGTGCGTCTGGGGATTGGCGACGCGGCGCTGCAATTCCTCGCGCGCCTTGTCCTCGGGAA
>CAISJZ010000497.1 GCA_903885755.1 uncultured Hyphomicrobiales bacterium
AAATACCTTCATTTGCATCAACGATGCTCTTGCGAATCCACTGCGTTTCACCGACGCTTGTGCTCACGACCCCCATAAAACACTTATTAGAAGCGTTGTCGTAATGATTGACGAAAACAGGGGCCTCGTTTTTGACCGCATCGAAAGCGCCAGAATTGAAATATGCGCGCGCCTGCTTGGCGCATAAACCTTGAATCTCCAAGCCCGCCGAGTTCGCGGAAAATGACGCGAGCGACAACAGCAAAGACAAGATGGACGCGGAGCCACGTACCGTCATTGAACAGCCTCACGCTGCCAGCCTCGAAATCGTGCTGCGACTGACGCCGTAACTTGCGGCAAGGTCGCGGGTTTTCTTGCCCTTGGCAAGGCGCTGCCGCGCCTGCTTCATCCGTAGCGGTACGAACCTTGACTTTTCCCTCTCCCCTCGCCGGACTTGCCCCCGCCCCATCCCCGGTGTTCAAAAGGGCCAGCGCGCTCGACCGCGCGGACTGCAATTCACTCAACGCGAGGGACCGCCCATGAAAGTCGTCGACGCCATCGCCGAAATCCTCAAGCGCGAGGGCGTGGACACGCTGTTCGGCTATCCCGTCAATCCGCTCTTCGAGGGCGCGGCCAAGGCTGGCATCCGGCCAATCGTCGTGCGGCAGGAGCGCATCGGCGTTCACATGGCCGACGCCCTGTCGCGCCTGTCGAGCGGGCGCAACGTCGGCGTCTTCTGCATGCAGCACGGGCCGGGCACGGAGAACACGCTGGGCGCCATCGCGCAGGCCTACAGCGAATCCGTGCCGATGCTGGTCATTCCCGGCGGCTACGATCGCCGCCTCGCCCATGTGGACCCGAATTTCTCCGCGCCCAAATCCATGGGCACCTTTACGAAGTCGGTGGAGCAACTGACCTCCGCCGCCGAGACGGCCAATGTGTTCCGCCGCGCGTTCACGCAATTGCGCAACGGCCGCGGCGGGCCCTGCGTCGTTGAAATCCCCAAGGACCTGTGGAACGAGGAGGTTCCCGCCGACTTCGACTACACGCCCGTCATTTCGACGCGCTATGGCCCCGACCCCGCGGCCGTCGAGGCCGCCGCCGATCTGCTGGCCGGCGCCAAGCGCCCGGTCATCTACGCGGGACAGGGCGTCCACTACGCCCGCGCCTGGCCGCAACTGCGCGCGCTCGCCGAGCTGCTGGCCTCGCCCGTCTGCACGTCGCTTGAGGGCAAGAGTTCCTTCCCAGAGGATCATCCGCTAGCGCTGGGTTCGGGCGGCGCGGCCATGCCGCGCGCCGTGCGCCAGTTTCTTGACGATGCAGACGTGATCTTCGGCCTCGGCTGTTCGTTCTCCGAGACCGCCTTCGGCGTGACCATGCCGAGGGGCAAGACCATCGTTCACGCAACGCTCGACCCCAAGCATCTCAACAAGGACATCGAGGCGCGCGTCGGCCTGATCGGCGACGCGGCATTGACGCTCGACGCACTCAACGCGGCGCTGGCGAGGCGCATCAGGACGCCGCGCGACGCCGCGCCCGTCGCCGTCGCGATTACCGTGGTGCGCGAGCCGTGGCTGGCGGAGTGGAAGGCCAAGCTGACGTCGGGCGAAGTTCCCCTGACGCCCTATCGCGTCATCGGCGATCTCATGAAGACGGTGGACGTCGCCAACACCATCATCACCCACGACGCTGGCTCGCCGCGCGATCAACTCTCGCCTTTCTGGGTGTCGACAGCGCCGCTGTCCTATCTCGGCTGGGGCAAGACGACGCAACTCGGCTACGGGCTCGGCCTCGCCATGGGCGCGAAAATGGCGCATCCCGACAAGCTCTGCATCAACGTCTGGGGCGACGCGGCCATTGGCTTCACCGGCATGGATTTCGAGACGGCGGCGCGCTATCGCATCCCCATCCTGTCGATCCTGTTCAACAATTTTTCCATGGCCTGCGAACTCGACATCATGCCTGAATCAACCCAGCGCTATCGCGCCACGGACATCTCCGGCCATTACGCCGATTTCGCCCGCGCGCTCGGCGGCCATGGCGAGCGCATCACGACGCCGGACGAAATCATTCCGGCGATCAAGCGCGGCATCGCCAAGACCCATGAGGGCGTACCCGTGCTGCTGGAGTTCATTACATCGCTTGAGAAGGCGCAGTCGCGCATGACGCCGCGCAAATGATCAATGCGCGCCGGCCCGTTGTTGCGCGGCATGCGCGACAATGGCGTCGGCCGGCTTGCCATTGATCTCCGCGAGGTGATCGAAGCGCGCGACGAAACTGCCGACACCGGCCGTCGCCGAGCGCAACTCGATGATGAGATTGTCCATCTCCGCCTCGGGGATCAACGCCTTGATCGTGTCCCAGCCCTCCCAGCCCTCGCGCGCGTCAAAGCCCAGCATCTGGCCGCGGCGCGCGGCGACGATCTGGCTGGCGCGCGACATGGCCTCGCCCGGCGTGTGAATGTCCACGGCCAGAATGGGTTCGAGCAGCACGGGCCGCGCCTTTGACAGCGCCTCCGACATACCGATGCGCGCCGCCTGCCGAAACGCCATGTCGGACGAATCCACCGTGTGATACGAGCCGTCGGTCAGGGTCGCGGCGACATCGACGACGATGAAGCCCAATGGACCGCGCAAGAGCGCGTCGCGGCATCCATGCTCGACGGAGGGAAAATAATTGCGTGGCACCGTGCCGCCGTGCACGGTTTCGTTGAAGACAAAACCCGCGCCGCGCGCCAGCGGCTTCACGTCGAGCAGCACGTCGCCATATTGCCCGTGGCCGCCTGATTGTTTCTTGTGACGCCCGCGCACCGACACCGTGTCGCGAATGGTTTCGCGGTAGGCGACGGCCGGCTTGCGCGCCTCGACGGTCACGCCGAAGCGCGTGGCGAGCCGCTCCAGCGCGACGCGCAGATGCATCTCGCCCTGACCCGCGAGTTTCATCTCGCTGGATTCCTGATCCTGCGTGAAGACCAGCGAGGGATCTTCATCGACAAGCTTGGCAAGCGCAGCGGCAAGTCGCGTTTCATCCTTGCGGTCCTTCACCAGCAGCGCGAAGGCGTGCGCGGGCGGCGGCGGCTCCGCGATCGCGGCGGGGCGCGCAACCGGCGCGCCGCCATTCGCCTTGAGTTCCGAAAAAGCCTCGCCCGTCGCGACGCCCTCGAGGCGGCCGAAGGCGACGGTGTCGCCTTCCTCGACGCGCGGCTGCTTGGAGCCTGTCGAGCCCATCAGACGCGACAATCCGCCAATGCGCTCCTCGCCGCCCGTTGACGACACAATGGTAGCGCCATCGGCGAAGGCGCCGCGCAGCACGCGCGCCAGCGACAGCTTGCCGCCATGGGCCGTGTGAATGGTGCGCATGACCTGCGCGATCGGCGGGCCCTTGTCGGCGAGTCCAATGCGCGCGCGAGTCGCGCCAACGCCAGGCGCCTCGTGCCGCAGGGCCTTGAGCAGGCGCGTCACGCCATTGCCGCGCTCGGCCGAACCGATGAGCAGCGGCACGACGAGACCCTGGCGCAACTCCCTGGCGAGGTCGTCGAATATCTGGTCGCGCGGCGGCTCTATGTCTGAGATCAACTCCTCCATCAGCGCGTCATCGTAATCGGCCAAACGCTCCAGCATGGAATAGCGCGCCTGACGGATGTCGGGCCGCTCGCCGGCCTTCGCCTCGATGATTTGCGAGGGCGCGTGCTCGCGATAGATAAAGCCGCGTTCCAGCGCCAGGTCCATGAAGCCGGTGGCGACGCCGTTCTGCCAGATCGGGATCTGTCGCAGCAGCAGCGGCGTGCGCGAGGTCGGCTGCAACAGGGCCAGCGTGTCGCCCAGCGTCGAGGTCGCCAGATCGATCTTGTTGAGAAACAGGAAGCGCGGCACGCGCAGGTCCTCGAGTTCGCGCAGGATGAGTTGCAGCGCCGGCAATTTGCGCGGATCGGCCTCGCATACGACAATGGCGGCGTCGCACAGGGGCAGAACGTGCCGCGCCTCGCCAGAGAATTCGATGGAGCCGGGCAGATCGATGAACGTGATCCGATCGCCGAGATAATCGACGGAGGCGACATTCGCGTCGATGCTCATGGCGTGGGCGCGCGCCTCGGGACTGGAATCGCCGACGCTCGCGCCCTCGCGCACGGCGCCCTGTCGCTGCAGCGCGCCGGCGCGCGCCAGCATGGACTCAAGTAGCGTGGTCTTGCCGCTCTGGAAGGGACCCACGATCGCGATCAATCGCGGCCCCGCGATCCTGCCGCCCGGGGTGGTTGCTTCGCTCGTCATCGCGCGCTCCCTTGTTCGGCGCGCCGCTTGCTTCACCACAAGCGCCGAACGCCCGCCATGTGACCTCTCGGATGCTTTCACTTCCGGCGACTTCTGGCAAGCGATCCGTTTGGCGGGGGCGGATATTGCCGGGCGAGACGACTGGCGATCCAATGGCGCGGCAGGCGCGTACAGAGCCTCGCTTTGCAACCAACTGGATGACGCCATGACACGTTTCATCATCGCCTATCTCGCCACCGCCGTCGCGTTTCTCGGGATTGACTCGATCTGGCTGACACTCACGGCGAACCGCCTCTATCGCCCGCTCATTGGCGACATGATGATCGACGGCTTCCGGCCGGTCCCGGCGCTGACTTTTTATCTGGTCTATATCTTGGGCATCGTCCTGATCGCCATCGCGCCCGCGTTTCAGGAAGGCGACTGGCGCCGCGCGACACTCAACGGCGCGATGTTCGGCTTTTTCGCCTATGCGACCTATGACCTGACCAATCAGGCGACGCTGAAACAATGGTCGACGATCATCACCGTCGCGGACATGGCGTGGGGAACGGTATTGTCCTGCATCGGCGCGACCGTCGGCTATGCCGTCGCGACCTGGCTCGCGCCAAAGGTCGCGGCCTAGCCGGACGCTGGTTCGGGTTCGCGCCGCGCGCTGGCGAAGCGGTAGCCGACGAGCGCCGTTAGACATGCGACGCTGACGGCGTTCATCGACAGGAAACTCGCGTACTGGGACGCCGTGAAAGAATGGAGTGGCGGGCCGTATCGTCCGTGCAGTCCCGCGAAGGCAAGCCAGCCGACTCCGATCGTCGCCAACATCCACCAGCGCTCGCTCCAGCGAAACGTCAACGCGGCGATGACGACGCAAGGCGCGAGAAACAGTTCCACGCCAGACGCTTCGTCGAATATTTTCGCGCAGAAAACGCTGTTGGCAATACCCGCGAGCGGCAAAAGCGCCCGGCCCGCGGCTGGCCATCGGCGCGTGACGGCGGGCACGGCGGCGAAGAAAGGCGTCGACAAAAATGTCAGAAACGACGTCCAGCCATCGTCGCCAACAAACCACCAGACATAGAGCGGGTAGAACGGCTGGTTGCCGACAACGACCAAGGCGATGGCGTTCGATGCGCTTGCGAGCGGATCATCCGAACGCGCATATTGCGTGATCGTGGCCCAGATCTCGCCGATATACGTCATTTCGGGATTGGCGCGAGGCGATAATGGCTGACGCCCCATTCCTCGCCGTTGGCATGGCCAAACAAACCGGCCGTCGCCAGGAAGAACAAACGCCAGCGGCGCCTCCAGAGGTTCGCGTCCACGCCATAAACCCGGCGCAGGATGTCGTCGACCTCATCGGAATGGCGGTCGAAATTCGCCAGCCAGTCCATCGCGGTGCGCTCGTAGTGGCGGCCATTCCAGCGCCATTCCCGCTCGATCGCGAAGAGATCGGGGAACCGCCCGATAAGTCCATGGCTGGGCATGATGCCGCCGGTGAAGAAGTGCTGGGCGATCCAGTCCGTCTTGTCGGCGTGATCGAAACGATAGGGCTGCTGCTTGTGCGTGAAGATGTGAATGAACATCCGCCCGTCCGAGTCGAGCCAGGCCCGCGCTCGCTCCAGCAACGCGCGCCAGTTCGACATATGCTCGAACATCTCGACCGAGACAATGCGATCGAAGGTTTCATCCGTCTGGAAGTGATTCATGTCCGCGGTGACAAGCTTCAGATTGACCAGACCCCGCCGCGCGGCCTCCGCTTCGATGCAGGCGCGCTGTCCCCGCGAATTCGAAACGGAAAGGATTCGCGCCTTGGGGAACTTTTCCGCCATGTAAAGCGACAGAGACCCCCAGCCGCAGCCAAGTTCGAGAATGCGCTGGCCGTCGGCGAGATCGGCGTGCGCGACGGTTTCGGCGAGCGCGCGCGCCTCGGCTTCCGCCAGCGTCAGCCCGGGCTCGTCGTATAGACAACAAGAATATTTGCGGCGCGGCCCCAACACATACGCGAAAAATTCCGCCGGCACCTCATAATGCTGCGCGTTGGCGTCGTCGGCATGCTCGGCGATGGGATGGTCGGTCATGGCCTCGACGAAACGCTGCTCCTCGTCCCGCGACTCGCGCGCCAGACGCCGGCGCGCTCGTCCGACGAGAATATCGACGCCGACCCGGGTCACGATATCGGGCAATGGCGCGCGCTCAACGGCCGTGATGGCGGAGGCGAGAAAGCTCATGATTTCTCGCTCCTTGCAACGAGTGGCCTACGCTTGCGCGGCGGACCGGGGAAAAATGCATTGACCCGCGCCTGATAGGCGGCGAACGCCTCGCCGCGCGAGCGCGCCATGTGCGCTTCGAGCGGCGGTACGCCTGAGACGTGAACGAGAAGCCAGTACATGAAGATCGGACCGAGCAACGACGCCGCGCCCCAGGGATATTGGCCCGCCGGATCGATCGCGATCAGCGCATAAGCAAGCCACGTCAGCCACTCAAAGAAATAATTGGGATGCCGCGACAAACCCCAAAGGCCAACGTCGCACACGCCGCCCTTGTTGGCCGGCTTCGCGCGCCAGGCGGCAAGCTGCCGGTCGGCGAAGGTTTCTCCAGCAAAGGAAATTACAAAGACCATCACGCCAAGCGCATCGAACACCGCCGGAAACGGCGCGGGATTACGCGATGCCGCAAAAACCGCGAGCGCCAACAACAATCCGCTCGCGGCCTGTATCTGCAGGAACTGGAGGAGCCGGCGGGAAAAACCCGCGCCCCACGTCCGAGCCAGTTCGGCGTAGCGCGGATCCTCGCCGCCACGAAGCGTCCGCGCCGCGATATGAGTTCCGAGCCGCACCCCCCAGCCGGCGACCATGGCCGCGACAAGCAGCGCGCGACCTCCCCGCGCGCCGTCCGCGTCGAGCGCCCAGAGCGCGAGCGCGGCGCCCGCCGCCGCTGTTGCGAAGGACCAGATCGCATCGATCCAGCCCGATTTTCCGGTGCGCCGCTGGACGCTCCAGGCGAATGTCATGGCGAGCGACAGGCCGAGGGCGACGACGGCGATACGAAGAATGACCATCGCGCGGCTCCCTCGATCAGGCGTCGAACACCATCTGGTGCAACCGGCCGATCAACCCATGTGGCTTCATCCGGCCTTCCATGGCGACAAGGCAGATGCACGCGGTATCGCCCTCAATGACGGGGCGATGCTCGACGCTCTGATCAACCTCGGAAAAATCGCCGGCGACAAATCGCGCGCGACCATCGGAAAAAGCCCCCGACAGGATGCAGGTCCATTCGATCCCGTGGTGGCCATGATCCAGAAGCCGCTTGCCCGGTTCAACCCGAAGCAGCTTGAGGCCCGAGGCGCGCGCCCAAGCGCCCTCGGCGCGGCTGATGTGAATGCCCGGCGCGATCCAGCGCCAGCGGCCAAAATTCGTGTCGTCCAGCGACGACGGAAGTTGAAATCCCTCGGGCAAATCAGGCCGCGCGCGAGGCGGAACCGAGGCCGGCGCGGCGACGATAGCCGCGCCTCGATCGATCGCGGCCAGCACGCGCGCCAGCCCGTCCGGCGGTGGCTCGCCTTCGGGCATGGCTTCCAGTAGCGCGCCGCCGATGGCTTCGAAATCATTCATGGCGGCGCGGCAACGGGAGCAATGGGCGAGATGCGCCTCGACCACGACCGAAGGACCCGCGCCAAGCGTGCCGGCGGCGTGCCGGACCAAAGTTTCGTCGCTGGGGTGATGCAAGCTGGTCATTTCAGATCGTCCAGAAGAGTGCGTAGGCGGCCAAGCGCCAGCCGTATGCGCGATTTGACGGTTCCCAGCGGCAGGCCGAGGGCCCGCGCGATTTCCGAATGGGGCTTTTCCTGAAGGTAAAAGAGACGGACGATCTCCGCCTGCTCCGTTGACAGCATCGACAGGGCCTCGCGCAAGCGCTCGTCCTGCTCGGAGGTGATCAGCGCGGCGTCCAACGCGACCGGCGCGTCCGGCGCCTGGCTCGGGTCGGGAGTCAGGTCGGCGGGCATTCGATTGCGGCGCTGGTAATCAATCCGCAGATTGCGGGCAATCGTGAATATCCAGGTCGAGGCCGCCGCCCTCTCTGGATCGAAATAGGACGCCTTGCGCCAGACCGAGAGCAGGGTTTCCTGGGTCAGTTCCTCCGCCACGTTCGGCGGGGCGCCGAGACGCGTCAGATAGCTTCTGACGCGCGGGGCAAAGTGCCCATAAACGGCGGTAAAGGCAGTCCGATCGGCGGACGACGCAATCGCCAGGATCAGCTTGTTGAGGTCCGGTATGGACCGCGCCGCCGGAGCGGGTTCAAAGGCCGTCATGCGCCTCGCTCCGAAGCGAAGGAGCGCGCGTCTCGGAAAAATGGCGTCGGCCGGGAGGGCAAGGACATTCATGCACCTGTTACGCGCGATCGACCGGCTTGGATCAAATCGGGCGTCAATGATCCACCCCGATCCCGCAAGCGTATATTCTAGGCGGTCGAATGAGTCTTTCCAACGGCTCGTCGCGACCAGGGGACAGGGCGCTCGCCAGCGCTGAAACGTGAGCCCGATCGGATGGCGTCATTGGAACGATTGAACATCGCGGTTGTCGGAAGCGGCGTATCGGGCCTGTCCTCGGCCTGGCTGTTGTCGCGCAAGCATCAGGTCACGCTCTTCGAGGCGGACTGTCGCCTCGGCGGCCACGGCAATACCGTCGACGCGCCTTCGCCGCGCGGACCCATCGCGGTCGACACCGGCTTTATCGTTTATAACGACGCGACCTATCCCAATCTCATCGCTCTGCTGAACCACCTCGGGGTCGCCTCCAGGCCATCCGACATGTCCTTCGCCGTGTCTCTGGACGATGGCGCCCTGGAATACAATGGAACGAACCTGCGCGGGCTCTTCGCCCAGAAGAGCAATCTCCTGCGCCCGCGGTTCTGGTCGATGCTCGCCGACCTCATGAAATTCTATCGCAACGCGGCGCGCGACGTGGAGCGCCTCGGCTCTGTCTCGCTTGAGGATTACCTCGCCGCCACTGGCTACGGCGCCGCTTTTCGCGAGGATCATCTCTATCCCATGGCCGCGGCGATCTGGTCGACCCCGGCAGGCAGGATTGGCGAGTATCCCGCCGCGGCGTTGATTCGCTTCTGCGAGAACCATGGCCTGCTTCAGGTCCGCGACCGGCCTCTCTGGCGCACGGTGGTCGGTGGCAGCCGCGTCTATATCCAGCGGCTGGCGCGCGACATCTCCGGCGGCGCGCGGATCAATACGCCTGTCCGTTCGGTGCGCCGCGTCGATGGCGGCGTCGTGGTGGAGGTCGAAGGCGGTCGGGCGCAAATGTTCGATCACGTCGTGCTCGCCGCTCACGCCGATCAGTCGCTGCGAATGCTGACGGACGCTTCGACCGACGAGCGCCGGATTCTCGGCGCCTTCCACTACGGCGACAACGCCGCCGTTCTGCACTCCGATCCCGCCCTGATGCCAAGACGCCGCGACGCCTGGGCAAGCTGGAATTATCTGGCGCGGCGCGGCGGTGACGGCGGCAAGCCCTGCATCACCTACTGGATGAACAACCTGCAGGGACTGCCCGCGTCCGTGCCCCTCTTCGTGACGCTGAACCCGGACCGCGAACCCCGATCCGATCTCGTCATCAAGCGCATGAGCTACGAACATCCCCTCTTCGACGCCGGAGCGATCGCCGCGCAAGACAAATTGTGGTCGTTGCAGGGCGTCGGCAACGTCTGGTTCTGCGGCGCCTATTTCGGCGCGGGATTTCATGAAGACGGGTTGCAGGCGGGCCTCGCCGTCGCCGAACAACTCGGCGGCGTACGCCGGCCGTGGACCGTGCCAAACGAATCGGGCCGGATCAAACGAGGCGGCGCCCGCGCGGCGACCAGCGCGCTGGAGCTGGCGTCATGACCGCCCTCGCCAGCGCGCTTTATGTCGGCGCGGTAACGCATGCGCGCTTGCGTCCTCGCCGCCACCGTCTGCGTTACCGTCTCTATTCCCTACTCATCGATCTCGATGAACTGCCCGCGCTGGCGCGCGCTTCCCGCCTGTTCGCGCACAATGGCTTCAACCTCTTCAGCATCCATGATCGCGATTTTGGCGACGGATCGGGCGGGCCATTGCGCCAGCAAGTCGAAGGGCATCTACACGCCGCGGGCCTGCCGACCGATGGCCCGATCCGGCTTTTCGCCATGCCGCGCGTACTCGGTTACGTCTTCAATCCCATCAGCATTTTCTTCTGTTATCGCGAGGACGGCGCGCTCTCGGCCATTCTGTACGAGGTCCACAACACGTTTGGCGAGCGCCATTGCTACCTCATTCCGGTCTCGGCGGACGACGCGGCGACGGTGCGCCAGGATTGCGACAAGGAATTCCACGTGTCGCCGTTCATGGACATGCGGATGAAATACCAGTTCCGGGTGAAACCTCCGAGCGACGGCATCCGTATAGGTATCGTGGGCAGCGACGACGACGGCGTGCTCATCACGGCGAACCAGGTCGCGAGCCGTGTCGAATTCTCCGACGGCGCGCTCGCGCGGGTGTTCGTGACGCATCCGCTCGTGACGCTGAAAGTCATCGTCAGCATACACTGGGAGGCATTGCGCCTCTGGATGAAAGGAATTCGCGTGCGAACGAAACCGCCGGCGCCGCGCCATTTCGTGACAAACATTCAACGAGATAACGGTCTTTGAGGCATCGCTCCATGTCCATGCAGGTCGAAACAGGACAGCCGCTGGCGACACCCGCCGCGCAGCCCGCGGTCGCCATGCGCGGCCTCATGGCGAGGGTGTTTCGCCGCGTCCTGTCGCATCTCGAATCCGGCGGCCTGACGGTCGAACTGCCGTCGGGCCAGCGCATCGAACACCGCGCCGCGCGCGCCGGCATCGACGCGCGGCTGACCATTCATCACTGGCGTGCGCTTCGACGACTGATCAGCGGCGGCGATCTCGGCTTCGCCCGCGCCTATATCGATGGCGACTGGTCGACGCCCGATCTCGCGGCGCTTCTGGAACTGGGCGCGCGCAATGGCTCGGGCTTCATGGACCGCATGAATGGGAGCCGCCTGTTCCGCGCCGTGAACTGGCTGTCGCATCTGCGGCGAGAGAACACGCGGTCGGGCAGCCGAAGGAACATCGAGTTTCATTACGATCTCGGCAACGCGTTCTATCGGCTCTGGCTCGACCCTTCGATGCTGTATTCCTCCGCGATCTACGCGCGTCCGGGCGCCAGCCTCGAGGAGGCGCAACAGGAAAAACTGCGCCAGATTCTCGAAATGCTCGATATCGCGCCCGGCCAGAGCGCGCTCGAAATCGGCTGCGGCTGGGGGGCGCTCGCCGCCGCGATGACTGGAATAGCCGGCGCGCGCGTCACCGGCATCACGCTGTCGCCCTCGCAACTCGAATACGCGCGCGGCGAAATCGCCACGGCCGGGTTGACGGATCGCGTCGATCTCAGGCTTGAGGATTACCGCGACACCCGCGGGCAATTTGACCGCATTGTCTCGATCGAAATGATCGAGGCCGTTGGCCACAAATACTGGCCGAGCTATTTTGGAACCCTGCGCGACCGCCTGAAGCCGGACGGCGTCGCCGTGTTGCAGGCGATCACCATCGCCGAGGATCGCTTCGAGGCCTATCGCGCCAATCCGGATTTCATCCAGCGCTATATTTTTCCCGGCGGATTTCTCCCGACAAAAACCGCCATCCGGGACGCCGCCGCGCAGGCCGGGTTGCGACTTGTGGAGTCGCGGAATTTCGGCGAAAGTTACGCCCTGACGCTCGCGGAATGGCGCCGCCGTTTTCTTGAGGCGTGGCCGCGAATTGAACAGCTTGGTTTCGACGCTTCGTTCAGGCGCCTGTGGGAATACTACCTCTGCTATTGCGAGGCCGGGTTCCGGACCGGTGTGATCGACGTGGGGCTCTATTCGATCAGGCGCGCTGATCGCGCCGGTTGAGTTTTGATCATGAATTTTCAGGGGGAGAGTCGAATGCGCTCATTACTCTTGATGTCAACGCTCGTGATCGTCGCGGCCGCGTCCGGCGCGCGGGCCGAGGGCATCCTTGGCGATTGGGCGCGCGGCGACGGCGGCGCGCGCGTCCACATTGAGCCTTGTGGGCAAGCGCTGTGCGCCATCAACACATGGATCAAGGATCCCGCCAGCAGCGAAAAGGTTGGCGACCGGCTGGTGATGAAGGTTCAACCCATCGGCCCCTCCACCATGAAGGGCGAGGCCTACGATCCCCAGCGAAATCTGACGCTGGCGTTCCAGATCGATATCGCCTCGCCGCGGAGCATGACCACGAAAGGTTGCGTGCTCGGCGGCATTATCTGCAAGGATATGGGCTGGACGCGGCTGAACTAGGCCGCGCGGCTCTTGTCCATCATCTCGACAAAGCGCTTGAAGAGATAGTGGGAGTCCTGGGGGCCAGGCGAGGCCTCCGGGTGGTGCTGGACCGAAAACGCCGGACGATCCGTCAACGCCACCCCGCAGTTCGATCCGTCGAACAGCGAACGATGGGTCTCTTTCGCGTTGGCGGGCAGTGTCGAGGTGTCGACCGCGAAACCATGGTTCATCGACACGATTTCGACCTTGCCGGTGGTGTAATCCATCACCGGATGGTTCGCCCCGTGATGGCCTTGCTTCATCTTCATCGTCTTGGCGCCGACCGCGAGCGCCATCATCTGGTGTCCAAGGCAGATGCCAAAGACCGGCACCTTGCTGTCGAGCAGCGAGCGGATGACCGGCACTGAGTATTTGCCGGTTTCGGCGGGATCGCCGGGGCCGTTGGACAG
>CAISJZ010000498.1 GCA_903885755.1 uncultured Hyphomicrobiales bacterium
AAACAGCATCTCCCGCCGCGTTTTGTTTTCGTCCACGATCATTTGGCTTCGACGTCTTTCAGTGTTGTCAGAAACGCGACCACGTCCTCGATCTGATCGGCGCTCAGAACGGGCTTGCCGACATAGGCTTTCGCGACGCCGCTTAGGCCATCGACGCGATAATAAGGCGGCATGATCGTGTCCGGGTTGAGGCGGCGCGCGTCCACGATCCGCAACCGCAATTGTCCCTCGCTCCAGCGGGCGCCGGCGCCAGCGAGGCTGGGCGCCAGATTGCCCTGAAATCGCGTCTCAGGAAACGGGCCGGAGTGACAGAGCAGACATAGCCCTGTCTGGCGGTCGAGCACGATGGCGCGGCCCCTGGCGGGATCGCCCGGAGCGCCGGTCAGCGAGGCGGGAATGGCGTCGCCGACAATGGCGAAAGGGCGCAACTCGTCCGCGCGCGGGCTGGCGAGGTTCGCCCAGAGGATAAGCGCGAGCGCGATCCTACCCAAAGACTTCCGCCGTGATCGTGTTGAACCAGCCATTGGCCAACCGCGCTTCCTGCTTGCGAAGCGACGCGGGAGCGTCGATGGGACTCGTGCCGCCGGCGCCCTCGACATCGACGAGCAGGCCCTTGCCCGGTCGATAAACGCCCGCGACGGAAAATCCATAGTCCGGTCCGGCGACGGAATAGCAGGTATTGAGCAGGCGCGGCTCCCGGGGCTCGCCATTCCCGAGCAGCGCGATCATCGCGGCGGCGCAGACCTTGGCCTGGGCGTTGGCGGCGAAGGCTGATTTCGGCATGGCCCCGGCGATGGCCGCGTCGCCGATGACGTGAATATCTTTTTGCAGCGTCGATTCGAACGTGATGGGATCGATGGGACACCAGCCGCTGCGATCCGTGGCTCCCGCCGCGGCCGCGATCGCGCCCGCGCGTTGCGGCGGAATGACGTTGCCGACATCGGCTTTGTGCTTGCCGAATTCGGTTTCGAAGACCATCGTCGAGGGATCGACGGAAACGACCTTTCCGCCGGACGACAGCGAGACCCATTCGAGATTTGGATAAAGTTCTTTCCAGGCATTCTGGAACAACTTCTGCTTGGAGAACACATCCTTGGCGTCGAGCAGCAACAGTTTTGATTTTGGCTTCTTCGTCTTGAGATACCAGGCGATGAGACTGGCGCGCTCATAGGGGCCGGGCGGGCAGCGATAGGGATAGGCGGGCGCGCTGATGACGACAAGGCCGCCATCGTCCATGGCTTCTAGTTGTCGACGCAGCAGCAGGGTTTGCTCGCCGGCCTTCCAGGCATGAGGCAGTTTTTCGGCGGCCGCTTCGTCGTAACCGGGCAGGCCGCCCCAGATCATGTCGACGCCGGGCGCCATCGCGAGGCGATCGTAGGGCAGCTTCGCGCCAGACCTGGTGGAGACGACGCGGGCGGCGGGGTCAACGGCGGTCGCCATATCCACGACGACCTCGACGCCGGCTTTTCGAACACCGTCATAGGCAAATCGCTGCGCGCCGATGTCGCGCATGGCGGCGATGACTTCGTTGCTGAACGGGCAGGCGGTGAAGGTTGCATTGGGTTCGATGAGCGTCACGGAGACGCTGGGGTTGAGACCCTTGACGGCGCGCGCGCAGGTGGCGCCAGCAAAGCCGCCGCCAATGACGACGATACGTCCCGCCGCGCCTTGCGCCAGCGCGGGCCGGGCGAGTGTCAGAGCGCTGGCCCCCGCCAGAAATCCGCGACGATTGGGCAACAATTCCATCTTGCCCTCAGTCCTTTCGCGCCGCGTACCACGCGGCGATGGCGGCGATCTCGTCGTCCGTAAATCCCTTGGCGACCCGGTCCATGATCGTCGCGGGGCGTTGGCCGGCGCGGTAGTCCCGCATGGCGGTCGCGATATCGCCAGCGGGGATGTCGATCAATCGCCTGATGGGCGAATCCACGCCGGCTGAATTGGGATGGCAGCCCGAGCATGAACTGGCGCCGGGCGGCGCCTCGGCTGCGAAAACGCCGCCTGTCCATGACAACGCGGCGAGGAAAATAAGAAGCCGAAAGGCGAGCGGCATGAAACGCCCTTGTGATGAGCGGGGCGGCGGCGGTCGCCGCCCCGATTGGATCAGGCCGTACGCAGATCCTGATTCATGAGCGGAAACGTGCGTACGCGCTTGCCGGTCGCCGCGAAGATGGCGTTCAGCACGGCGGGCGCCGCGACCGATATGGTCGGCTCGCCAACCCCGCCCCAGAAACCGCCCGATGGCATGACGATGACATCGACCTTGGGCATCTCGGCGATACGCATGACGTTGTAGGTGTCGAAATTCGTCTGCTCGACCGCGCCATTCTTCACGGTGATCTCGCCATAAAGCAACGCGCTGAGACCATAGACGAAGGAGCCCATGACCTGACGCTCGATCTGCGCCGGATTGACTGCGTAGCCAGGATCGGTCGCCGCGACGATCCGGTGAATCTTGAGCCGACCGTCATCGACCGAGACTTCCGCGCAGGCCGCGACATAGCTGCCGAAGGTGTGCATCGAGGCAAGGCCCTGAAACACGCCCTTGGCTGGCTTGCCGTAGTTGGCCTTGGCGGCGACCGCATTGAGCACCGCGAGTTGCTTTGGTTTGAGCAATTTGCGGCGGAACTCCAACGGACTCTGTCCCGTCGCATGCGCGATTTCGTCAATGAAACTCTCGACGTAAATCGCGTTGTGATTGGCATTGACGCCGCGCCAGAAGCCGGACGTGAGATGCGTGTTCCGCATCGCGTGGTCGATCAGCACGTTCGGGATGTTGTAGCCGAACATGCCTTCCGGGCTGGACGCGGTCAGGCCTTGGAAAGTCGCCGGGTCCATGCCGTTTTCAAGGCGCTCCGGCGCCAGCGAGGCGAGGATCGACTGCCCGGAAATACGCATGCGCCAGGCCGTCACGTTGCCGGCGGCGTCGAGGCCGGCGGTCAGCTTGCATTGCGTGATCGGGTGATACGAGCAATGCGTCATATCTTCCTCGCGCGTCCACAGCAGCTTGATCGGAACGCCGGGCATCTGCTTGGCGATCTGCACGGCCTGGATCACGAAGTCGGTGCGCCCGCGCCGACCGAAACCGCCGCCGACCTGGGTCTTGTAGACCTCGCATTTGTCGGCGGGCCGTCCCGATGTCGCGATCACGGCGGCGAGCGCTGCCTCCGCGTTCTGCGTCGGGCACCAGACCTCGCATTTGTCGGCGGTGTAGAGCGCCGTGGCGTTCATCGGCTCCATGGTCGCGTGGTTCTGGAACGAATAGGCGTAAACCGCCTCCACTTTTTTGACAGCTCCAGCGAGGGCTTCCTTCGCGTCGCCAGCCTTGTTGCCGACATAGGCCTGCTCGGCGTCGAGGCCCTCCTTGAGGAAACTGGCGATTGACGCGCTGGAAACGTTGGCGGACGGGCCTTCATCCCAGGTAATGGGCAAGGCGGCGACCGCGGTCTTGGCGTTCCAGAAATTGTCGGCGACAACGGCGACGCCGCTCTCGCCCACCTGCACGACCTTCTTGACGCCGCGCATTCCCTCGACGCGAGAGGCGTCGAAGCTTTTGATCTTGCCGCCGTTGACGGGGCAGTCGCGGATCGCGGCGATCATCATGCCTGGCAGCTTGGTGTCGATGCCGAACATGTGCTTGCCGACGACCTTGTCGGCGGTGTCGAGGCGCTTCATGCGCTTGCCGGCGATTTTCCAGTCCTTGGGATCCTTCAGCGGCACGGTTTTCGGGTCAG